>NZ_JAKKRW010000007.1:0-236033 GCF_025653905.1 Shewanella sp. SM71 | reverse complement strand
AAATAAGTGGTGGGTCGTGAAGGATTCGAACCTTCGACCAATTGGTTAAAAGCCAACTGCTCTACCGACTGAGCTAACGACCCATCTAGGTATTACGATAAAAATGTTCACTTATTTTGGCATCAACAATGCGAATAATAAGTGGTGGGTCGTGAAGGATTCGAACCTTCGACCAATTGGTTAAAAGCCAACTGCTCTACCGACTGAGCTAACGACCCATCTAGGTATTACAATAAAAATGTTCACTTATTTTGGCATCAACAATGCGAATAATAAGTGGTGGGTCGTGAAGGATTCGAACCTTCGACCAATTGGTTAAAAGCCAACTGCTCTACCGACTGAGCTAACGACCCATCTAGGTATTACGATAAAAATGTTCACTTATTTTGGCATCAACAATGCGAATAATAAGTGGTGGGTCGTGAAGGATTCGAACCTTCGACCAATTGGTTAAAAGCCAACTGCTCTACCGACTGAGCTAACGACCCATCTGGTGTTGCGCTGATTTATGCACTTTCAGTAAAGTGATGTGTCATTAAGGATTAGAACCATTCGACTGATTGGTTAAAAGCCAACTGCCCTGGCTTTATAAAAAAAGCGACTGAGCTAACGACCCATCTGTTGTTGCGCTGATTTATACACTTTCAGTAAAGTGGTGGGTCGTGAAGGATTCGAACCTTCGACCAATTGGTTAAAAGCCAACTGCTCTACCGACTGAGCTAACGACCCATCTGGTGTTGCGCTGATTTATGCACTTTCAGTAAAGTGGTGGGTCGTGAAGGATTCGAACCTTCGACCAATTGGTTAAAAGCCAACTGCTCTACCGACTGAGCTAACGACCCATCTGGTGTTGTGCTGATTTATGCACTTTCAGTAAAGTGGTGTGTCATTAAGGATTAGAACCATTCGACTGATTGGTTAAAAGCCAACTGCCCTCGCTTTATAAAAAAGCGACTGAGCTAACGACCCATTGTACTACTGGCTATCTCATTAAATACCACTAACTTATTCTATTCATTAGAGTAAGTGGTGGGTCGTGAAGGATTCGAACCTTCGACCAATTGGTTAAAAGCCAACTGCTCTACCGACTGAGCTAACGACCCATTTACTGGTATTTCACGCCCCGAACGACCTCGCCGCTCTGAGGGCGCCTATAATACCTTTTTCATCTTCTCATGCAAGCGCAAATTCCCAATTTTTTGTCGTTTGCATGAAAAACAGACTAAGAGTATGTTTTTTAGTTAATTACGCTTTAATTGCAGCCAGTTGCTGCTGTGCAATGCGTGCTGCGGCGCTGTTTGCGTAATCTTTGACAACTTGTTGGTAGTATTGCATCGCACCAGCTTTATCACCGGTTTTCTCGGCGATCATGCCAAGCTTCACTAAACTATCGCCACGTTTATTAGAATCACTAAAACGATCAACCACAGTTTTGAAGGCTTGTTTGGCTTCTGCAAATTCGCTCTTATTAAATAATAGCTGTCCTAACCAATAGTTCGCATTCGCGGCATACACAGAGTCTGGGTATTGTTTAATAAAAGCACGGAAGGCAGGAATGGCATCGTCATACTTACGCTCTTTTAAGACTAAGTTAACGGCATTTTCATAACTTGCAGTTTCACTTAAACTACTTGCGGCAGCATTGGTCGATACCACAGAGGGGATTGATGTCGCTGCAGCTGCAGGTGCGGCAGATGCCTTTGAGGATAAATTAGCAAGCTCATCATATAACTGACGCTGACGCTCTTGCATCTGCTCAATCTGATAATTCTGTTGTTCGGTTAAACCGCGTAAATCGAGAACTTCCTGCTGCAGTGTATCAAGACGACGTTGCATCTCGAGCTCACTTTGTTGTCTCGATTTTACAATACGTTCGATACGAGCAAGTCTGTCATCACCCGAACCACCAGCAATATCTTCCACAGGAGCAGGCGCTGCAACTGCAGCGCCCGCACCAAGGAACATTGCCGTAATTAAGACGGCACGTTTCATTGTGTTACTCTCCGAGATTCAATCTTAGTAAACTAAAACTGCACGACGGTTTTTGCCAAAACCTTCATCAGTGCGAGAAAAATCAAGTGGTTTTTCTTCGCCATAGCTGACTACGCTCATTTGGCTTGGCTGTACGCCCATACCTTGTAGGTATTTAGCAACGGCTTTAGCACGACGTTCGCCCAGAGCAATGTTGTACTCAGGAGTGCCACGCTCGTCCGCATGACCTTCAATCAGTACGCGCACACTTGGGTGCTCAACTAAGTAAGTACCATGAGCTTCTAATACAGCGGCGAATTCAGTTTGAACTTCACTGCGGTCGAAATCGAAGTAAATGATGTGTTCTTTTCTCAACTCTTCTAACTGCTGACGTTGCTGCTCTTCAGATGACAACATAGCACCCACACCACCAGTTTGAATGCCACCATTCAGTTCGCTACCTGAACCGTTTGTTGAGCCCATTGCATCAGTTTCTGATTCTGAAGTTGAGCTACATGCACTAATAGCCATAATTGGAAGTGCTACCAACATAGCTTTTAACAACTTATTCAGATCCATTACGTGTTCCTTATAAAATTAAATGTGATTAAATCAAGGTATAACATTAGAGAAACGGAGACCAAGAAGGTGATTTCACCTCGCCTTGACCCACGGGTAATCTCGCTTTAAAGCGTCCATCCGTAGAAACAGCTGCTAATACTTGCTTACCTTGGTGTGTAGTGCCGTATATGACCATAGTACCATTAGGCGCCACACTTGGGGATTCATCCAAGCGTGTAGAGGTTAGCACCTGCATAAAACGCGTATTTAAATCCATACGCGCAATATTAAACTTACCGTTAGTACGGTTAACAAAAATCATACTACGTCCATCTGGAGTAATTGAACCGCCAAGGTTCCATTCACCTTCAAATGTTTCACGACTCACTTTACCTGAACTTAACTCTACGCGATAAATTTGCGGTCTACCACCACGTTCAGAGGTGAAAATCAACGACTTCCCATCAGGATACCATGATGGTTCAGTATCGATAGCATAGTGATTGGTAATACGCTTAATCGCTTTTGTCGCAATATCGATAACATAGATCTCAGGCTGACCATCCTTAGACAGCGTCACAGCCAAAGATTTGCCATCAGGAGAGAAAGCCGGCGCACCGTTAATACCAGGGAAAGAGCTCACTTTAGTGCGCACTTGGGTATAAAGGTCTTGTACGAAAATCTCTGCTTTTTTATTTTCAAAGCTAACATACGCCAAACGACGCCCATCAGGCGACCAAGTAGGTGACATTAATGGCTCAGGTGAGCGCAGTAACATTTGCTCGTTAAAACCATCATAGTCCGCAACCATCAACTGATAAGGGGCTTTTTGAGTATGATTGACCACGACGTAGGAGATCCGCGTTAAGAATGCACCGCGAATACCGGTTAACTTTTCATAGACGATATCGCTAATTCTATGACCATATTGACGAAATTGCGCTGCTGAAATCACAGTTTGGCGACTGTCCATCAAAAATTCTGTAGCACTGACTGAGCCTTTCAATGCTTGGTTTTGTGCTTTAACTAAATCGATTAAATCAAAGCTCACCAAATACTGATCGGTTCCGTAAGGTTTCACAGTACCTAACACCACAGCTTCTGCGCCAACGCTAGACCATGAACTAGGTTGAAACTGAGCCAAAGCACCAATATTGCGCTGAGGTAGTCCGAGCTCGTCTAAAGGTTTAAAGGTACCGCTACGAGCTAAGTCAGACATCACCACATCAGCAATTGCTTGTGGCGGTGCGCCAGGACCTTGCCATACAAAAGGCATCACAGCGATGGGACGCGCTGCGTCAACACCTTCTGTGATCACAATATCCAATGCCGCTTTCGCGGGGGTGGTGCACAGCAGAACTGCCAGTGCTAACCATTTTGCCAATATTTTCATGGTGCTCCTTTAATTAAACGTTGGTTCAACGATTAAGTTAATTTCTTTCATCAAGTTATAAACCGCAGGATCCGGAGACACAGGCAGTTTGCCCGCTTTCAAAATCGCCGCTTTTGCTGCACGACAAACGTTGGGATCACCACCTTTTGTTTGGCTGCTGATCACAAACCCATCATTCGCTAAACGCACAGAGACAGTACAAGTCTTTCCACGCATAGATTCATCCACTACCAAATTACGTTGAATAGTTGATTTTATCATTGCCTGATACTTACCGACTTCACTCTGCATCTGTTTATTCATGGTTTGCGACAGCGCCGCTTGCTCAGCCGCTAATGCATCAGCCATTTCCTGCTCTTGATCGGCAAGGGCTTTAGCATCTGCTTTAGCTTTAGCATCTGCTTTAGCTTTAGCATCCGCTTTAGCTTTGGCATCCGCTTTAGCTTTGGCATCTGCTTTAGCTTTAGCATCTGCCTCCGCTTTAGCTTCCGCATCTGCTTTTTGCTTACGGTCAGTTTCAGCTTTCACTGCAGCAGCTTCTTCAACCTTGCGTTTTTCAGCGGCTTTTTGTGCGGCGTCTTCAGCAACCTTACGCTCCTGCTCTTTCAGCTTACGGTCGGCTTCGGCTTTGACCGCCTTTTCCTTTTCCTGCTGCTGTTTCACCTGGGCTAATTTGGTCGCTTCATTGGCTTTTTGAATCTCAATTTCCTGCTGCTTACGTTCTTGCTCTAGCTGTTTAATCTGAGCTTGTTCGCGCTCGCGTGCCTGTTTCGCTTCTTGAGCTTTGCGTTCAAGCTCGGCTTGACGTTCTTGCTCACGGCGTTCGGCATCACGCTTTTCTTGCTTAAGTTTCTCAACTTGATTAGCCACTTTTTGCTGATCAACCATAACAGCTTTGATTGCTGGTGCGCTAACTTGTTGCATAGGCTCAGGTTTGTGAGAAAAATCTATTCCTAACGCCAGAATAATTATCACGCCAATATGAATACCCGCTGAAATTGACAGAGGTAATGTTACATCTGACTTATCTGCCACCTATTTCTCCTTGGGTGAATCCGTCATCAAACCGACTGATGGCACGCCAGCTTGCTGCAGTGTCACCATCAACTGAATCACTTTATCGTAAGGAATATTTCTATCGGCTTTAACCACAACAGGACGCTCAGGTTCAGTCACGATAAGTGCAGCCACTTCCGTTGCCAATTCTTCCAAATCCATAGGCACATTCGTTGAACCGCCTTTATTGAGGAAGTAATCACCATCACCATCGATTGAAGCAACAATGGGCGGCTTACTGTCATTGGGTAACACTTCTGCCGCCCCTTGAGGCAGCTCAACTTTGACCCCTTGGGTCACTATGGGTGCTGTTACCATAAAAATAATTAACAGCACGAGCATGACGTCGATATAAGGCACTACGTTGATTTCAGCAACGGGGCGGCGACGTTTGCGCTGATAAGCTGGTTGCATTATGCCCCTTCCTTCTCACTGTATGCTTGGCGATGCAAAATGCTGGAGAACTCTTCCATAAAGTTTGCGTAAGCCATTTCTAATTTATCGACTTGAGTCGAGAAACGGTTGTACGCAATTACCGCTGGAATTGCAGCAAATAAACCCATAGCCGTTGCAATCAAAGCTTCAGCAATACCGGGGGCAACCATAGCTAAGGTGGCATTTTCCATCGAACCAATAGCGATAAAAGAATTCATGATCCCCCATACAGTACCAAATAAACCGATATAAGGGCTAGTCGAACCAATCGTTGCTAATAACGGTAAGTTAGCTTCTAACTTTTCCATTTCGCGAGACAAGGTCACACGCATAGCTCGCGATGTACCATCCATGACGGCATCGGGCACTTTGCTATTTAATTTATTCAGGCGTGAATATTCCTTAAAGCCAGTCACAAATAATGACTCTAAACCGCTATTATCTGGACGAGATGATAATTCTTTATACAAACGGTTTAAATCAACACCTGACCAAAATTTGTCTTCAAACTTCGCCGATTTACTTTTTGCGGATGTCAGTAAGCTACGGCGTTGTAAAATCACCGTCCAAGACATCACCGACAAGCAAAGTAAAGTGAACATAACAAATTTCACTAATAAACTGGCTTGTAAAAATAACCCAACAATCGACATATCAGCTTGCACTGTCAAACTCCTGCACAATATTTAAGGGAATAGCTCGGGGACGCATACGTGATAGCGCAACACAAACAACCAGCACTGTGCCTTCACAATAACAGTCTCCCTGTTTATCGACCAAGCGTTGATGAAAGATCAACGAGGCCTTTTTCAACTCTATGACCTTAGTTTCAACAATAAGGTTCTGTTCAAAACGTGCTGCTTTGCGAAAATCGAGTTCCGCACGCTTTACGACAAAAGCGGTGTCGTCGGCTAATAACGCAGTCTGACTAACGCCAAGGACTTTTAACCACTCGGTTCGCGCGCGCTCAAAAAAGTTGAGGTAGTTCGAATGATAGACAACGCCACCAGCGTCGGTGTCTTCGTAATAGACTGAAATTGGCCAATGAAACATCATTTGAAAATAAGCAAATTTTGGTTGAAAAATTGACGCTTACTATACCTAGGGAAACAAGACTTGTGAATGACCCGATGAAGATATAGATAGGAATAGCGCGGGTTTCAGATGAATAGGGGCAATTGTAAAAGAGAATGGGGTCAAACGACCCCATTTTATTAACATAGTTAGTTATTTTGCGATAGCTTGTGGCAAGGTTAAGCCAAAACTCTGCCACAAGAAACTGTAGATGTCGGCAAATTCGTCGATCTTCATCGCCGTGGGCTTACCCGCTCCATGACCAGCATTTGACTCGATACGCATAATGACTGGTTTATTGCCCTGCTGTTTCTCCTGCAGCATGGCCGCAAACTTGAAACTGTGTAATGGCACAACACGATCATCATGATCCGCAGTCATTACCATAGTCGCAGGATAAGCTTGCGCTTTTACATTGTGATAGGGCGAATAAGCCAATAGCGCAGGGAATTGCTCTGCTTTATCAGCACTGCCGTATTCACTCGTCCAAGCCCAACCAATAGTGAACTTGTGAAAACGCAGCATATCCAACACGCCCACGGCAGGTAATACGGCAGCAAAAAGTTCAGGACGTTGAGTCACAGCAGCGCCCATCAACAGACCACCATTACTGCGGCCATAGGCACCGAGTTTAGAGCTGTTGGTATATTTTTCGCTTACCAGATATTCAGCAGCAGCAAAATAGTCATCAAACACATTTTGCTTTTTGTCGAACATCCCCGCTTGATGCCAGCTTTCGCCATACTCAGCACCGCCACGTAAACTCGGCACGGCATAAATGCCACCCATGTCTAACCAAGCGATATTGGCAGGGCTAAAACGTGGTGTCATCGAAATGGCAAAACCACCATAGGCATAAAGTAATGTCGGATTTTGGCCGTTTTTCACTAAGCCCTTTTTATAGGAGAGCATCATAGGCACACGCGTACCGTCTTTGCTGCTATAGAAAACCTGTTCAGAAACATAGTCATCGGGATTAAACGAGACTTTGGGTTTAGCAATGACGGTTGAACCGCCAGTTTTAAAATCAAACTTATAGGTGGTTTCAGGCTGAATATAACTATTGAACACATAATAGAAATAATCTTTGCTGGCTTTACCAAAAGGCCCTGCCACATTGCCAAGACCAGGCAATGTCACATCTTGACGCTTCTGACCACCCATACTGTAAATCGATAATTGACCCAACACATCATGTAAATAACTCACCACTAAATGGTCATTAATAATGGCGACATTATTAATCGGATCTTTAGACTCAGGAATAATCGTTTGCCATTGCGATTTATCACTATTGCGGGTGTCAATCGCAATCACTTTACCATTAGGCGCCTCTAAATCGGTTTTGAAATAAAACACTGAACCATCATTACCGAGAAACTCATATTCAGCTTCTAATTTGAGGATCAATTCCACCACTTGGGATTTAGGCTCAAATAACGATTTATAGAAGAAACGATTACGCTTATCCGTACCTTGAGAAATCGACAGTAATAAGTATTCACCTTTCTCAGAGACATCAATACCAAAGCCCCAATCTTTATTCTGTGGACGCTCATAAATCAATAGATCTTGATGTTGGTCTGTGCCTAATTTGTGGTAATACACTTTTTGGTTAAAATTAACGTCAGCTAAGACATCCCCCCCTGCAGGGGCATCATAACGGGCGTAGAACACACCTTGGTTTTCTTTATCCCACACTGCGCTAGAAAATTTAATCCATTTCAGTTCATCGGCCAGTTTCTTACCGGTTGCAATATCAACGAACTGCCATTGTTGCCAATCTGAGCCAGAATTTGAAACGCCATAGGCTAAAATTTTACCGTCATTACTCACAGCCACGCCGGATAAGGCAACAGTACCATCCGCAGACAGTTTATTTGGGTCAAGAACAGGCTTTTCAACACCATCTAAACCTTTAACGTACAAAACCGATTGCGCCTGTAGGCCATCATTACGGTAGTAAAATTGATTGTCGCCGTTTTCAAACGGGGCAGAGACTTTTTCGTAATTCCAAAGTTCTGTAATACGTTCGACCACAGCTTGTTTATTGGGGATCTTAGCGAGGTAGGCTTGACCAAAGTCTTGTTGTTCTTTTACCCACTCTTCAGTTTCAGGCGTATTGGCCTCCAGATGACGATAAGGGTCGGCCACTGCAACACCATGAATGGTTTCGACGAGGTCATCTTTTTCAGTGACAGGGTAAACGAGTTTAGTTGCGCTTGCCTGCTCAGTCGAATTTTGCTCAGGTGCATTACCACTTTGGCAGGCACCGAGTGCCATCCCCAATGTGGCCACTAACAAACCTTGCTTTGCAAGGCGAAATCTTAATGCCATCGTGTTGTCGTCCTTCTTATGGTTTCGGGCTTAAGGCCTTTTCAGCAAGTACTATACAAGCAAAAAAAATCATGGCAATGGCGTAACTTAATATGAAGTTTTTTAAGCTGTATCGTGAATTTAACAAAATAGCAGCAAGGATAAGCTTATTGAAGTGTATTATTATGCATTAATAGTGAGTTATAAGTTATTAATCAAGGTAAATAGTGACTTAAGTGATATAAATCACCTTTGTAGCCATTAGAATTACTAATGTTTATGGGCAATTTTTCTCGTTTGTTTTACAACAGGTTTCCCAATAGAATGTGCTTGTTTTCAGGAGATAACTGCTTGCAGATATCGAAAACAAAGAACTTTTAAACTGGTGTGTTCCCAACACTTCAGTTTCTTTTCTGGTTCTTATGCTTGACTTCCTTCCTTCAATTTGTTGATTGCAAATGCATTATTTTTGCGGCCCGCTTAGTTTAAGCGGGCTTTTTTTTTAGCATTTCAAACACTATCCTGATTATTGCAACGGCCAAGTTTTATACTTCATCTATATTACTCGTACTTATCCCACTCTCGCTTTCTGCAGTACTTGTTGAGGTGGATATGTCATATCTACAAATTAAAAAATCTCATTATTTTTACCCATACGCGCAAATTGAGCGAATCATTCGATTAAAGTGGCATACTGCCTGAACTCTCCTTCTTTTAAAAACGACAATGCCAAGTCATAAACTTGGCATTGAAAAATACTTAAAACCTAGGTAAAACAAACACTACAAAGGTTTACTGATCCGTATAACAACACGACGGTTACGCGCCCTTTCATCCATATCATCATTGGAGGCCACGTGACGACGCTCACCATGCCCGAATGTGACAATACGATCTTGAGGAATACCACTGGCAACAAAGAACTCTTTTACCGACGCAGCTCGTGTATCCGACACTTTCTGGTTTACTGAACGGCCACCATAACTGTCGGTATACGCATCCACCAGCACTAACTCTACCAAGGGATCATAGGCTAAATATTCTTGCACCCGAGACAGTTGTTGCTGGGAGAAACGAGTTAAATCGGTACCGCCTTCATCGTAATTTAATACAGTAAAAGCAATATCTTCAAAGCTATAGGGCAATAAATGCGCTAGACAAGCTTTAAACTCAGTATATTTACGGCCAAAATTAGCTGAAGACAAACCCACAGCTATCTTATTCGACTCATTATACCAATCAGCATAGTAGAACGTTGGTTCCATACCGCGACTCAACTCTGCTAACATAGACCAAGCTGCGCGCTTAGGCACTTCCCCGTTAAAGTACTTTTGATAATGTAATGAAGTGATCTCTTTCGATACCACACCAGGACGCCACTGTGGCGCGCGGCTAATTAATTTCGCCTGCGTCACTTGATCAGGTTTTACCCACATATCTAAGGTAAAAGTCATATTCTGCTGTTTACCCGCTTCACTGGTAAAAATTGCTTTACCGTAAGAAGGAATATCATGCTCAAGGCGACAGACGATGGGAGTATTTTCACTCACTCGCCACTGGGAATCACTTAAAGAGGCGACATAATGGCGCAACTCTGCCATTGCAGTTGCTGGAACGCATAAAATTGATACTAATATCAGTTTTCGCCACATAGCCTTTACTCATGTTTAATCGGTTACATGGCTTTATCGGCAAACTATTTAGTTCCTTTAGCTCATAAAACCACCAATCAAACATGACACACCCCAACACATTTAGCATAATAGCGCCCTGTGAATTTTCTTGAGTACTTTATGAGTGACATTTGCGACGCGAACAAATTGAAATACCGATTTCGAGGCTACTTTCCCGTAGTCATTGATGTCGAAACTGCGGGCTTCAACTCTCAAACCGATGCGTTGCTAGAAATTGCCGTCACCCTACTAAAAATGGACAATGAAGGTGTGATAGGAATCGATAAAACCCTACACTTCCACATTGAGCCCTTTGAAGGCGCAAATTTAGAACCCGAAGCGTTAGCATTCAACGGTATTGATCCCACTAATCCGTTACGGGGAGCGGTGAGCGAGAAAGAAGCCTTTTTAGAAATCTTTAAAGCCGTGAAGAAAGCCCAAAAAGCCTCCGACTGCCATCGCAGTATCATAGTGGCGCACAATGCGGCATTCGATCATGGTTTTGTGAGTAAGGCGATAGAACGTTGCGACTTAAAACGCTCGCCGTTTCATCCTTTTGCCACCTTTGACACAGCAACGCTCGCCGGACTCGCCATTGGTCATACCGTACTTGCCAAGGCATGCATTATGGCGGGTATTCCCTTCGATAATAAAGAAGCCCATTCGGCGCTATATGATACCGAACGTACTGCGGAGCTTTTTTGTCATATCGTGAATCGTTGGAAATCATTAGGTGGCTGGCCATTACTGGCTGTGGATGCGCAGGATGCAGAAAGCGGTACTGTGGAATAAATTGAACAGTTAACAATAGATCTTCAGCAATGAAAAACAAAAAAGCTGCCATTGGCAGCTTTTTTCATTTAACAGGCGACTGTGATTAGAAAAGTACTAATTACAGTGAGCTTGCGTTTTCAGACAGGTAAGCAGCAACACCTTCAGTGCTTGCATTCATACCTTTATCGCCTTTTTCCCAGCCAGCAGGACAAACATCACCGTGCTCTTCATGGAATTGCAGTGCATCGATCATACGTAGCATTTCATCAACGTTACGGCCTAATGGCAGATCGTTAACGACTTGGTGACGAACCATGCCTTCTTTGTCGATCAGGAATGAACCACGGAAAGCCACACCCGCTTCTGGATGCTCAACATCGTATGCTTTGCAGATTTCATGTTTAACATCAGCCACTAGCGTGTATTTAACTTGGCCAATACCGCCTTTTTCAACTGGGGTGTTACGCCATGCATTGTGGGTAAACTGAGAATCGATAGACACACCAATCACTTCTACGCCACGCTTAGTGAACTCTTCCATACGGTGATCAAAAGCGATCAACTCTGATGGGCAAACGAAAGTGAAGTCAAGTGGATAGAAGAATACGACGGCTGGTTTGCCTTTGATGGCTGCAGTCAAGTTAAAGCTATCAACGATTTCGCCAGAACCTAATACAGCTGCAGCAGTAAAATCAGGAGCCTGACGGCCTACTAATACGCTCATTTTATATCTCCATCTATGAGTTGAACTAAGTGTAAGGCAAGATGCCTTCTAGCCAGTATGTTCTCAACCTAGGTCAAGTTAAATCCTTACTGATTAAAAGGTGTTCTTACCAATCAAATCCTTAGGCATTATAAGTCGTGTGCTGTGCCTTACAACCTATTTAAGACCAATATCACATTTTTCAAGGGTATTTCCGTTTTGCCTGACTAAGGATAGAGCAATCTGCGTATCCAGTGTGCGGAGCAATCCACATTCGGCTAACAGACAAAACCCAGCATGATCACATTTTCAGATATTTTTCAGATAAGCCCTCGGCAAACTGGACATCCACTGCCTTTGCAGTCGAAAATAGCTCCTTTGGCTTAAAGAATTAAGAAAATTGATAATGAATGCTGTCGTAATTGCAGTGTGCTTAATGTTAGCACTCAGTTTAGCTAGGGTGAATGTGGTTATTGCCCTGACCGTGAGCGCCCTCGTGGCGGGATTGGTAGGCGGAATGGATCTGCACCAAACTATAAATGCCTTTAATACAGGCTTAGGTGGCGGCGCACAAATTGCGCTCAGTTATGCATTATTAGGTGCTTTCGCTGTCGCACTATCGCATTCAGGCTTAACGACGCTGATTTCTAGAAGCATCATTAGTAGCCTTGGACAAGATCCTAATCCCACAAACACTAACTGGGTACGCTGGTTACTGCTGTTATCGCTACTCGTTATGTCGATGGCTTCACAGAATATTTTACCGATCCATATCGCCTTCATTCCGATTTTAGTGCCACCACTATTACATGTGATGACCAAACTGAACATCGACCGCCGCCTTGTGGCTTGTGTTCTAACCTTCGGCCTAGTCACCACCTATATGATTTTACCGATTGGTTTTGGTGGCATTTTCTTAAATGATATTCTGCTTTCCAACTTAACCAGCAATGGCTTAGCCGCTGCTCGCGAGCAAATTCCGCCAGCCATGTTAATTCCAGCGGCGGGTATGGTCGTAGGGTTACTCACTGCAGTATTCATCAGTTACCGTAAACCTCGGACTTACGACGAGGCAAAAGTGTTGGTCGCTGAACCTGAAGAAAATCTCAACAAACGCAATATCATCATTGCTGCACTGGCGATATTAGCCACTCTCATCGTACAACTTGAAACTGACTCTATGATTTTTGGTGCCTTAGTCGGCTTCATGATTTTCAGTTTTTCGGGTGCCTTGAAGCATGTCGCCGACCAAGATA
This sequence comes from Shewanella sp. SM71, assembly GCF_025653905.1. Lineage (NCBI taxonomy): Bacteria > Pseudomonadati > Pseudomonadota > Gammaproteobacteria > Alteromonadales > Shewanellaceae > Shewanella > Shewanella sp. SM71. Next base: position 222,821 of record NZ_JAKKRW010000007.1, on the reverse strand, counting down.
TCTTCAACCAAGGTGTGCGAATGATGGCCAATATCGGCTTTATCATGATTTCAGCCGCAGGCTTTGCCGCTGTAGTGAAAGAAACCGGTGAAGTGGGTACGCTTGTGGCCTCGCTTAGCGACATCATTGGGGATAATAAAGCCCTCGCAGCCTTTTTGATGCTACTGGTTGGGCTACTGATCACTATGGGAATTGGGTCGTCTTTCTCCACCATTCCAATTATCGCGACGATATATGTACCATTGGCATTGAGTTTTGGTTTTTCAGTAGCAGCCACAATCGCGTTAGTTGGCACTGCAGCCGCGCTGGGTGATGCGGGCTCGCCAGCATCAGATTCCACCTTAGGTCCCACTGCAGGTTTGAATGCCGATGGTCAACATGATCACATTCGTGACAGCGTGATACCAACATTTATCCACTACAATATTCCACTATTAGTGTTTGGTTGGATTGCAGCAATGGTGTTGTAAGTGTTATCGCAGATGTTTACATTACCGTATTAGAAAGTAACAACAGCGTGGCATTCTCCGCGCTGTTTTTTATCTCGGGTATTCACTTTATTGCGGGCAGCTGGTTAACTCACTGATTCACTCGATAACTCACGTAATAACTCACGTAATAATGAACGTGATAATTAAGGTGTCAGGTCAAGCTTGCGACTTCCTTGCTTATTCTTTTTATCCTCATATAACGCTTTATCCGCCGCTTGTAGCACTGCCTCAAAGGAAGCATAATCTTGCGAATCAGCCACACCGCAGGAGACTGTCAGCACATTTAAAAACTGCCGCTCTGCGACCGCCTGACGTAAATGTTCAGCCAACAATAAGGCCCGTTCAAAAGTACAATTAGCCAAGATGACGACAAACTCATCACCGCCGGTTCTGATTAACAAATCATTTTCTCGAAATACACTGCGCATCGCATCAACAATTTGCATGATCGCCATATCCCCGAGTTTATGCCCATAGGTATCATTAATGGTTTTGATTTTGTCGCCATCCACGCAGATCACCGCATAATGCCCCTTAGTCGCGACATCAAACAGTGTGGTCTCATAGACTTTCTTATTATAGGTTCGAGTAAAAGCATCCAATAACATCGCTTCACTAAACCGTTGACGCTCAGTACGAAGTTTCCTAAAACGATTGATATTAATTTGAACGAAGAAGATTACGATAGATAACAAAAACCACAGGGGTAAATTCCACACAATGAAACGAAATATACTGATTTTATATGTCAGTGAAGTCATGTTATCTAAATGATTTGTCATCGAATAAAACAAGAACTCCGGCGTCAGTTCAGCCCAAAGGCTATCTGTCGTGATCACCAACTCAGTACCATAATCCGTTTTCTGCAATTCAACATGTTTATTACGCATAAAAACCGACGTCATTAAGGCCGTGTCGGCAATAACATCACCGATGAAATGATTAGGATCATTAGATGATGAAATCGGTGATGCCATCGATAAAATGACTTTCCCACTGACTTCATCTTGATAAGGAATGGATAATACGATTCCATCGGCTAAGGACTCTGGGGTCGCGTCTTTCGCGCAATAGTGCAGACTCTGACAAAACTCATTCGTTGAAGTACGGTCTTTAATCAGCCGCGCTTTTACGTCATCAGGAATTGGGGTGGCAAAATACATGGCATCACTGCGATAAAGTCCCACATACAGGAATATATCTTCGGCATTGGTCTTTTTACTGGAATAGAGATAATCAAAGTAGCGTAAGACTTGTTCTTCTTCTGCGGAAAGCACTCCCCCTTGCGGCAGCATTAATCTGGAAGGGTCAAGTTGAAAAAGCGCTAAAGAGGATTTATTGAAATCAATAATATCGTGCAGAGATAAGCTTTTACCGAGCAGTTCAATATAACTCGGTGTAAGTTGCTCATTTTTTTACAAAAGACACAAAGGATTTATGCTCTCTATCGATTTTAATCGGTAATAGAATAAGTAGGAGTACGACAAACAAGAGGGTCGCAAATTCAAATGATCGACGCAATAATAACCAGTTGAGAGCCGAATTTCCCATAATTCCTCTTAATCCCTGTTCTACCGACAATGTACCTTGCACAAAACGTAAACTGCGATCAATAACATTGCAAAATAAGCCAATAAAAACAACTTCAATAGATAATTATTATTTAGCTTATTCTAAACTTTAGCAGCTTAAGATAAAGTTGTTATTTCTGTATTGAACAAAAACAAAAAGGGAGCCTAGGCTCCCTTACTGACCACATCCGCTCAATTGAGCATCAGCAACTCAGATTATTTAGCAACTTTGGCTATTTAGTACCAAAGATTTTATCGCCCGCATCACCCAGACCTGGCAGGATATAACCTTTCTCGTTTAAGCATCTATCGATAGCGGCAGTATATAATTCAATATCCGGATGCGCCGCTTCTAAGGCTTTAATGCCTTCAGGCGCAGCCACTAGCACTAAGGCCTTAATTGAAGTACAACCGCGCTTTTTCAATAAATCAACGGTCGCAATCATAGAACCACCAGTCGCGAGCATTGGGTCGACAACTAAGGCGATACGCTCGTTCATGTCGCTGGCCAGCTTCTCAAAATAAGGCACTGGCTCAAGGGTCTCTTCATCACGGTAAATACCGACAACTGAGATACGCGCACTTGGAATGTGCTCGAGTACGCCGTCCATCATGCCCAAACCCGCACGTAAAATTGGCACAACAGTGACTTTCTTACCTTTGATTTGATCGACTTCAACCGGACCATTCCAGCCTTCAATCGTCACCGTTTCAGTTTCGAAATCTGCGGTAGCTTCATAGGTTAATAAACTACCCACTTCGGCGGCTAGTTCACGGAAACGTTTAGTGCTAATGTCACCTTCGCGCATTAAACCGATTTTGTGACGCACTAAAGGATGTTTAACCTCGACAACTTTCATTTTTCTCTCCTGCTTATTTTTCGGCGTATTATTTTAGGCAAATTTTTCAGATTCTAGTTGATTTGTTTACTAGGTAAAACAGAAAGTTTTGCCATTCGGTCTAATCGTGAGCTATCTCCCAAGAATAATCCCCAATCGTCTAAGATACCTACTGTGATTTACTATTTTGTGACCAAACTCAAGACCTCTAAAAATAGAATATCTCGCATTCAGACCAAAAAAACTCCGCCGAGGGGCATAAATCCAAATCATGACTTTCGACCCCTAGCACAAGCTGGTAGAATACCGCCGCATAAAATCCAATAACGATGTACCCGAGAGGATCCCTCCGTGAGCACACCTACCCCACTGAGCTATAAAGATGCCGGCGTTGATATTGATGCAGGTAATGCACTGGTAAGTAACATTAAAGCAGCCGTTAAACGTACCCGTCGTCCAGAAGTTATGGGCAACTTAGGTGGTTTTGGCGCCCTGTGTGAAATCCCCACTAAATACAAACAACCGGTTTTAGTGTCTGGCACCGATGGTGTTGGGACTAAATTACGTTTAGCTATCGACTATAAAAAACATGACACTGTCGGCATAGACTTAGTCGCCATGTGTGTGAACGATCTGATCGTTCAAGGCGCTGAGCCACTGTTTTTCCTCGATTACTACGCAACAGGCAAGCTCGATGTTGAAACGGCGACGTCTGTTGTCAACGGTATCGGCGAAGGTTGTTTCCAATCTGGTTGTGCGTTAATCGGCGGTGAAACCGCTGAAATGCCAGGCATGTACGAAGGTGAAGATTACGACCTAGCAGGTTTCTGCGTAGGCGTAGTTGAAAAAGCCGACATCATTGACGGTAGCAAAGTGGCAGCAGGTGATGCGCTTATCGCATTAGCCTCGAGCGGCCCTCATTCAAATGGTTACTCTTTAGTACGTAAAGTATTAGAAGTGAGCCAAGCAGACCCTCAACAAGATCTCAATGGCAAACCGCTAATTGAGCATCTACTTGAGCCAACCAAAATTTACGTGAAATCATTGCTAAAACTGATCGCAGCATCAGACGTACATGCCATGGCACACATTACTGGCGGCGGCTTCTGGGAAAACATCCCACGCGTACTACCAGATAATTTAAAAGCGGTTATCCAAGGCGATTCATGGCAATGGCCTGCTGTTTTCAGTTGGTTAATGGAAAATGGCAACATTGCAGAATATGAAATGTATCGCACCTTCAACTGTGGCGTCGGCATGTTAGTCGCGCTGCCAGCCGATAAAGTGGATGCAGCACTTGCATTACTGGCTGCGGAAGGCGAACAAGCATGGCTTATCGGTGCTATCGCACATCGTGAAGGCAATGAAGAGCAAGTGGAGATCCTGTAATGCCCCAGAGCTGTCGTGTAGTTGTATTAATTTCCGGAAATGGCAGTAACCTGCAAGCGATTATCGACGGTTGCGACGATAATCTGCAGGCCGAAGTTGTCGGAGTCATCAGTAATAAACCCGATGCCTATGGCCTAGTGCGCGCCCATCATGGCGAAATTGATACCAGCTGCGTGATAGCTCACCAAGGTGAATCTCGCTCTGAATACGATGCGCGTTTAATGACAGTAATTGAACAGTACCAACCCGATTTAATCGTGTTGGCAGGATTTATGCGGATCTTAACCGATGATTTCGTGAATCATTACCTAGGTCGCATGATCAATATCCATCCTTCACTGTTACCGAAATACACTGGCTTAAACACCCATCAACGTGCCATTGACGCTAACGACAGCGAACATGGTGCCAGCGTACATTTTGTCACGCCAGAGCTTGATGCAGGTCCGGTGATTTTACAGGCCAAAGTGCCTGTTTATGAAGAAGATACCGCTGATATGCTCGCCGCCCGCGTGCATGAGCAAGAACATGCCATTTATCCACTCGTGGTGAAATGGTTTAGTCAGCACCGTCTTAACATGCAAAATGGCCAGGCCTATCTTGATGGCAATCTTATCGGCCCGATCGGTTACGCGCCTGATTAGTTCCGCTTAAAAGCAATGGTAGCGAGATCACAAATGGAGACCTTAAGGTCTCTATTTTTTTAACTATTTTCCACAAAAGCATTGTTTTATGGGGCAATGTGGCATTAGATAACTTAACGAAAAGTGATTTTTGCTCGGCATGACAAGAGACTATTAGATGAAAAATATTATCTGCGATATCGATGGTGTACTACTGCACGACAATAAACTGATCCCCGGCAGCGACAAATTTATCCAGCGCATTTTAGAGCAAGGCAATCCGTTAGTGATATTGACTAACTATCCCGTACAAACGGGTAAGGATCTGCAAAACCGTTTAAGTGCCGCCGGTATTGATATTCCTGAAGAATGCTTTTACACCTCCGCCATGGCCACCGCCGACTTTTTAAAACACCAAGAAGGCAGCAAGGCCTATGTCATTGGCGAAGGCGCCCTCACCCACGAACTCTACAAAGCAGGCTTTACCATTACCGATATTAACCCCGATTTTGTGATTGTCGGTGAAACCCGCTCCTACAACTGGGAAATGATCCATAAAGCGGCAGGCTTCATCGCACGCGGCGCGCGCTTTATTGCCACTAACCCCGATACTCACGGTCCAGCCTACAGCCCTGCTTGTGGTGCACTCTGCTCACCCATCGAACGTATTACCGGTAAGAAACCTTTCTACGTGGGCAAACCGAGTGCTTGGATTATTCGCTCTGCACTTAATCATATTGATGGACACTCGGAAGACACTGTCATCATAGGTGACAATATGCGTACCGATATTTTGGCGGGCTTCCAAGCAGGGCTTGAAACCATTCTGGTCACCAGTGGCGTGAGTAAGCTTGAAGATATTGACAAAGAACCCTTCCGCCCGAACCATGTGTTTGCCTGCGCGGGCGACATCGATGTTGTTTAAACAATTATCTAAACCTTTGTCTAACCCTGCGTAGCCAGTCATTCTACAAGTCATTCCAACATTACCTATGCAACACGCCTAGCCCAAAGGCGTATTGCATAGGGTAAAGCAACATTAAGTAACATATTCACCTTCTTCTCAACCTTGTGGCTCACCGCGGCTTGCTTCATGATAAGTCTCGCTTCTGATTGATTAACATAAATCTAAAATACCTTAATTAAAACAACAGTAGGATTAACCTATGCGACGTCTGTATCCACTCTGTGCGTTGGCCATGCTCAGTGCCTGTAGTCCAAATGTATCAGAGCCTGATGGCAACAGCACTTTGGCTGAACTCAAACCAGTGCAGTTTAATGAAGCGCGCTTTAGAAATGATATTAAAACCCTGTCATCCGATGAATTTGAAGGTCGTGCGCCGACCACTCACGGTGAAAAACTCACCTTGGACTATTTGACTAAAGCCTTTACAGAGATGGGACTCAAGGGCGCGTACCAAGGCAGCTTTTTGCAACCTGTGCCTATGGTCAGCTATACCGCAGATGAAGCGCAGAAAGTCACGCTGGCAGGATTACCCTTTAAATACCGAAAAGATCTGGTGCTCAGCAGTCGCCACGATAACGGTGGTATTAGTATTGAGAACGCACCATTAGTCTTCGTCGGCTATGGAGTGAACGCACCCGAATATGGTTGGAATGATTACCAAGATCTCGACATGAAAGGCAAAATTGCAGTGATCTTAGTTAACGATCCCGGCTTTGCCCGCCCTGACTCGGGGAAATTCAACGGCAAAGCCATGACCTATTACGGCCGTTGGAGCTACAAATTTGAAGAGGCCAGTCGTCAAGGCGCACTCGGCGCACTGATTATCCATGATACCGAGCCCGCCTCTTACCCTTGGTCCGTGATAGAAAATAGTTGGACTGGACCACAGCAAGATCTGGTCCTCAGTAAAGCAGAACAAGATAGCCGTATCCAAGTCGAAGGCTGGCTTACACTGGACGCGGCTACGCAACTGTTCGATAAAGCCGGTTTATCACTGCCTAATTTAATGGCGCGCGCCGCCGACAGCTCAATCAATTTACCCCTTGAACAAACGGCCAACATCGCCTTTAAAAATAAAGCCGAATACGCAAATAGCTACAATGTGGTCGCCACACTCCCCGGCAGCACACAAGCCAACGAGCAAATCCTCTACACCGCCCATTGGGATCACATAGGTAAAGACGAGACGAAAGCAGGCGATCAAATTTATAACGGCGCCATGGATAATGCCTCAGGCACTGCCGGCATTCTCGAAATCGCCAGACAATTAGCCGACAATGCCAAACAAGGCCACGGTTTAGCGCGCTCGGTCACCTTTATTGCCACCACAGGTGAAGAACAGGGCTTACTCGGTTCGCGCTATTACGCCGCCAATCCACTTTACCCTATAGACAAAACCGTGGCAGTGTTAAACCTCGACAGCACGAATATCTACGGTAAAACCAATGACTTTACCATCGTTGGCAAAGGTAAATCTGAGTTAGAAACTTATCTTATCGATGCGGCTAAACAACAAAACCGCATCGCCATGGGTGAGAAAAATCCCGCTTCGGGCGGTTTCTTCCGTTCAGATCATTTCAGCTTTGCCAAACTAGGCGTGCCCGCCGTCTTTGCCGGCGGCGGTAGCGACCCCGTTGACGAAGCCACGGCTGCTTATAAAACTCAGATGCAAGCTACAATGAAAGGCTGTTATCACAATGTCTGCGATGAATATCGTGAAGATTGGGATTTAAGCGGCGCGCTGCAAGACTTGCAAATCTACTACCAAGTCACGCGCACATTGGGCAACAGCCAAGATTGGCCGGGATACTATCAAGGCACAGAATTCAATAGCCTGCGCCCAGCCAAAACAACACTGGTAACGGACGCAAAATAACAAGCTAAGTCTTTGGCTTCTTGTGAGAGACAGTTGGGTTAGTCGTCTCTTATTGACGCCTGCTAGTCGCACCTGCGAAATAAAGCGCCAGCTAAATAAAGCGCAAACAAGACCTACAAGCACGTGAACCCTTCACGTGCTTTTTTGTTTTCAGCCCACAAAAAATGCCGTTATCACGAAATATCCATCCTGCCACACAATTCTGAATAGGCTTATGCCATTGGTTGATGTCAAACTCAGCGCATTAATTGATTAAAAATAAAACACTTAAACGGGACAACTCATTATTTAAGGGCTTTTTTAGCGGTTTTTCTATCATCGATACTTTTTTAAAACACATTGTGAATTCCCCAAAACCCCTCATGCCAAATCAGATAATAAAAACAAATCATCAAAAATAACGCAAATTAAATGGATTATTCTCAAATAAAAGCATTAAACACAAACATCTAAATCAATAAAAACACCAATAAACAGATAAAACATCAAAAATAGTATTTGGCAAATACCTAAATTGCTGGCACATTAAACCTCAATTGAGACATCCTCAAATGACAGACAGTGTGGGAGTTGTACTATGTGTTCAATCTTTTCGATTTTAGATATCCAATCTGATGCCAAAGAACTGCGCCAAGTCGCGCTAGAAATGTCTAAGCTCATGCGCCACCGTGGCCCTGACTGGTCAGGTATTTATGCCAGTGATAAGGCAATTCTTGCCCACGAACGTTTAGCGATTGTTGACATTGAACACGGTGCTCAGCCACTGCTGACCGAAGATGGCAGTTTGATCCTCGCGGTCAACGGCGAAATCTATAACCACAAAGAATTGAAAGCCCAGCTAGGCGATAAGTACAGCTATCAAACCAACTCTGACTGCGAAGTAATCTTGGCTCTGTATCAAGAATACGGCACTGAATTTCTTGATAAATTAAACGGTATCTTCGCCTTTGTGTTATATGACAAAGCCCAAGACAGATACCTTATCGGCCGCGATCACATGGGTATCATCCCGCTATACACAGGTCGGGACGCTGCGGGTAACTTCTATGTTGCCTCCGAAATGAAAGCCTTGATGCCAGTGTGTAAAACGGTAGAAGAATTCTTACCGGGCCAATATTTGTACTCAAGCGATGCCGCTGCGGTGAAATACTACACTCGCGATTGGCAAAGCTATGATGCGGTTAAAGATAATCCAGCCAGCCAAGAAGAATTGCGTGACGCATTAGAAGCGGCGGTCAAACGTCAATTAATGTCAGACGTGCCCTATGGTGTGTTGCTGTCGGGCGGCTTAGATTCATCTATCATTTCCGCCGTGACACAAACCTTTGCTAAACGCCGCATTGAAGACGATGGCGAAACCAACGCTTGGTGGCCACAGTTACATTCCTTTGCCGTCGGCCTTGAAGGTGCGCCGGATTTAATCGCCGCCAAAAAGGTCGCCGAAGCGATTGGTACGATTCACCATGAGATCCATTTCACCTTCCAAGAAGGCTTAGATGCGATTAAAGAAGTGATCTATCACTTAGAAACCTACGATGTCACCACCATACGTGCTGCCACGCCAATGTATTTAATGGCGCGTAAAATCAAAGCGATGGGCATTAAGATGGTGTTATCGGGTGAAGGTGCTGACGAACTATTTGGCGGCTATTTATACTTCCATAAAGCGCCAAACGCACAGGCATTCCACGAGGAGTTAGTCCGCAAACTCGATAAACTGCATCTGTTCGATTGTCTGCGAGCCAACAAAGCCATGGCCGCTTGGGGATTAGAAGCTCGCGTGCCCTTCCTCGATAAAGAGTTTATGGATGTGGCAATGCGTATCAACCCTGAAGCGAAAATGTCTAAGGATGGCCGTATTGAGAAACACATTCTGCGTAAAGCCTTTGAGCATAAATTGCCAAAAGAAGTGGCGTGGCGTCAGAAGGAACAATTCAGTGACGGTGTGGGCTACTCTTGGATTGACGGTTTGAAAGAACAAGCTGCAGCGCGTGTGGATGATTTACAATTGGCGAACGCGAAATTCCGTTTCCCATACAACACGCCAGAAACCAAAGAAGCCTACTTCTATCGCTGCTTCTTTGAGGAACATTATCCACTAAGCGGCGCTGCAGAAACGGTTCCAGGCGGTAAATCCGTCGCCTGTTCAACGCCAGAAGCATTGGCTTGGGATGAAAGCTTACGCGGTATTATCGACCCATCGGGCCGAGCAGTACGCTCAGTGCATACCTCAAGTTATTAATGACTTAACCTTGAAGGCCTAGGTTAATAAACTGGGCTGATGAGCTAGATTAATCATATAAATTAATTAGATTGATGAACCGGTTAATACAGCCAACCACAAGCGCCACCCTAGGGTGGCGCTTGTATTTTAATGCTTTTTACTTTTATTGCTTACTCGCGTACAAAATGGTGACTTAGCTAAAATACCAAACTAGGCCGACAACGCACTGAATGGCTTGATTTGAGAGTGAGTTTGAGTGTGGGTTTGAGTGTGAGCGTTGGTTTGCACTTGAGTTTGAAAATAAGCATTACTCTGCGTCAACGCCATCGGATCTAAGCTTAAAAACTGCTTTCCAGCACTCAGCCCCGCATGATAATCATGGCGTAAATCCGCATCGGTACTGCCCAGCAATTTACTTTGCAAATTTTCAGCAGCAAAAATCTGCACTATCTCCACATCCTCTGGCGGATTAGCGATGAAATCCAATTCATCCTGATAGGCTTGTTCGTGCTGCACTAAGTAATCTATGGTTTTCGGACAAAAGCCAGAAACACAAATCCAAGATTTGAGTTTATGCACCCAAGCCGATTGCGCCTGAAAATCCTCGCTCACAGTACGGATCACCACAATTTTGTGGGCACCACGACGATAGGCCTCACGCACAGGTAAAGGCGCAGCTAAGCCGCCATCGAGATAAAAATCACTATCAATACCTTCGCTTAATGCTGTGCCGTGACCAGAGGCGCTATGATTAGCCGCGCCGTTATTACAGGCGTTGTCACTCAGCCAAGGCGTGAGTTTCACCCCTTGTTTATATAAAAATGGTAATGCGCTAGAAGCTTTTAGCAATTCGCGCCACTGGCCTTTACTGCTTGGACTTAAAAAATAACCCTTGCGATCACTGGCATTAGTGGTGGTGATCAGTAACTGCCGATGACCGAGTGAGGCTGTCGCCGCGTTAAGATCTAATTTAAACATCCCTTGTCGCGTCTGCTCAAAATACCAATCTAAATCGACTACATTGCCGCCGACTAACCCGCGACCGAGTCGATAGAAGCGTTTATGGCGCGATAAACCGCGGATTAAGCGTTTGGCATAACCCTTTTGGCGGGCCAAAAAACTACTGAGATTCTGTGAACCTGCTGAGGTACCGATAAATAAATCAAAGGGATCGAATCCGCCATCAAGCCAGGCATCGAGCACGCCTGCGGTGAATATACCTCGCTGACCACCACCTTCTGCAATCAGGGCCACCAGTGGGCTAGCGTTAGATTGAGTGTCTTTGGAGGCTAAGTGGCTGACGGCGTGCATAGGGAAACCTTATCGAATAATTCATATAAGGCGAGTCTAAACAAGCTGAATCAGAAAGGATAACGGATAGAAACTATCATCTTAATAGGTAAACACTATTAAGATGATAAGTCACACAAGGTTAATCCATGCTCAAGGCACGAATACAGACAGAGAGCTACGGCGGTTATTCGCACAAGATTAACCCATTCGCTCCAGCTTGCTCATCATCCTTAACGAACAAGCTATTTTTACATCAATGCATTAAAACTTATGACTCAGTTCTAACGTGATATTACGCGGCTCACCGGGGAAATGGCCATTACGCTCGCTAAAACCACTGACGGCATATTCTTTGTCGAAGATATTTTTAAGATTTAAACGAACTTGAGTTTGATCCCACTGAGTCGTCCAGCTCATGTCAAAAATCGTATGGGGCTTCACTATTTGACCATCGAGGCTGAACTGCTCGCCCACATAGTCCATACCAAAGGCAATCGCCGAATCGAGTGCATTGATATCGTAACGGGTCCATATCCCTGCTTGATGACGCGGCGCATTGGCAAAGTGCTTACTATCAAACGTATTGGTTAAACTGTCGTTCGTTACCCCTTTAACCACTTCGGTCTCGTTATAGGCATAGTTTGCCGTGACGGTCAGGTTATCGGTTAAATCCCCCACCAGCGTCCATTCAAGGCCTTGACTGTGTACTTCACCCAAATTAAGTAAAGCGGGAATACCATCGTCATCACCAGTATCTAAAGGGTTAGCTTGGGCGACATTTTGTTTTTCAATGCGATACACAGCAAGCGTGGTCATAAACTGGCCATCAAGCCATTCATTTTTCATCCCAAGTTCAATTTGATTGCCCGTTTCTGGATCGAGGAAACCGTCACCAATATCTTCCGCTTGATTGGTTAAAGATGCTGGATTGAAGCTCTCTGAGTAATTCAAATAAAAGGACATTGAATCGATTGGGCGATAATTAAGCCCTGCTCTTGGCGTTATCGCGTTGTCGCTGAAGGAGAAACCGGTATTTTTATCATAATCATCAAACTGGCTAAAACGCAGACCGGCAATCAATGACCACTGTTCATTAAAGTGCAGATGTTCCTGTACATAAATGCCGTAACGGTTAGCGCGGGTACCATCGGTATTTTTATCCTTCAAGTTGTAACTATTAGGGTTGGTTTCACCATAGTTAAGGTCAAAAATATTCAAGTTACCAACACCATCCTTATCAGTCGCCAATTTGTACTGATATTCGGTTTCGACATAGTGATAGTCGCCGCCGAACAGGAATTCATGTTCAAAACCTAAAATATCGAATGCATAGACAAAATCATTGGTTAAACTGATTTCATCATTAGCCCGTGCTTGAACTCGGTATTCACGCTTAATGGTGCCATCACCCATAATGGGCTTTTTATTGGCATCTAAGGTCGCCCAACCTCTCGATTCATGATATTGCTGCGTGGAATCATTATTCAGATAACGGATCTGAGTCTTGACCGAGAAATTATCGGTAAATTGATGATCGAGAATCGATTGCAGCACCAGTGCATCCATCTTCTGGAAGTCACTCTTCTCATTGGCATTATAGGAAGGTGCGACAAGGAAATTGCCCGCATCATCGACGGGAACACCGCGAAGTCGGTTACCGCCTAAATCCTGCTTAATAATATCGAAAGTGGTGGTGAGCTTAGTATCATCACTGATTTCGTAGAGTAACCCACCCGCCACTTCGGCATTTTGGCTATCGGCATTATTGCGAAAGCTATCTTCCTGCTGATAATAGGCGCTAAAGCGATAGGCAAGATTTTGGGTTAAGCCACCGGTGAAATCCAGCGAGCCGCCCATCATATCCTCGCTGCCCGTACTTAAGGTCAGCTCTTTACTCTCGACAAAGGTTGGTTTTTTAGTGACATAGTTGATCATGCCGCCGGGTTCACCGCCGCCATAAAGTGCGGATGCAGGACCTTTTAACACTTCAACCCGCTGCACATTAAAGAGTTGCGGCACAGAAAATCCCGAATAGGGATCGCCCCTTACCCCATCATAAAAAACGTTGGCATCGTCGCGGAAACCGCGAAAGGTCACGCCCGAATAACTAAACTCACTCACGCCCGCGATAGAGCGGTATAAATCGGTAATATTGCGCGCCGCTTGGTCGACGATTAACTGCTCGGTCAGCACTTGCACCGACTGCGGCAATTCCATCACATTAATCGCCGTCTTAGTGCCAACTGTCGTTTCTTTATCGACGTACATTTGCATTGCACGGCCATGGACAGCAATACGCTCAGGTGCTGCGAGTTTTATCTCCCCATCGGCTGCGGATTGAGTCGATGCAGGACTGGGGACTGGTGAGCTCGTAGACAAGGTCTGCTGTGGGGCCTCTTTATCGAGTACAGTTTCAGCGGCGAATACCGACTGATGTTGAGCGAGTGCAAGTGCGATTAATGAGTAGGCAAAACGAGTCTTCACAGAATGTCCCCAGCGCGAGCGCATAAAAATGGCATAAACCAAAGGGTTTACAAATGTATTCAAACGAATTGGCCGTCATTATAAAGGATGATTTACGAATGACAATAATTATCATTTGAATTTGCACAATTGTGAAAGGCGTTTAATAAATCATCGACATCAGCCCACATAATCCTCGTTATGTTTGGTTATGACTCAAACGAAAGAGAGCGCCAGTAACACAAACCTTCGATGGAAGTTTTTATGTGGAATGAGACAAAGACTCACAGCATCCAGCTGAGTACTTGCGTGCAGATTAATAAAAACAATAAGTTAAAGATTTAAACGATATAAAAATAAAAACCAGCGACAATGCGCTGGTTTTTGAGCTGTTCTTAAGCAAAGGCTTCACTCAGCCTATAAGGTGAATGCTTAAAAGATTGCTTCATCCAATTGTGTGAGCATTTCACTCGCCTGCTCGATTTGCTTACGCAGACTGCGACCTTGCACCGCCCAGTAAGCCATGTAGAAATCAGCAGTTTTCAATTTAGCTTGGTAAAACGCGGTTTCTTCAGTGCCCTGCTCCAGTGCCGCTAATGCCACCGCGGCACTTCTGGCCCACATCCACGCCAGTGCCGTCACCCCAAACAACTCCAGATAAGCCATTGAAGCTGCGCCAATAATGTCAGGATTAGTCGCCGCATGGGTCGCTAAATAACCACTGGCCTTTTGCAAATCACCCGCACAATCCATTAAACCACTCACGTAAGGTTGCATCGCCACATTCGTGCTATGCGACTTAATGAACTCAGTCACTAATGCCGACCATTGCTGCATCGCCGCGCCGCGGTCGCTAAGTAACTTACGCCCCACTAAATCCAGCGCCTGAATGCCGTTAGTGCCTTCATAAATCAGCGCAATACGGCTATCACGCACAAATTGCTCCATGCCCCACTCATGGATATAACCATGTCCACCAAACACTTGCTGCGCATCGACACAGGCATTAAAACCACGGTTAGTGATAAAACCTTTCACAACGGGCGTGAACAGGGCCGCTAACTGGGATGCCGCTTTCGCTTTGGCGGGATCGGTATGGCGCTCAGCTTCATCGAGCCACAAAGCTTGTTGTCCAACTAAGGCTCTTGCGCCTTCATTAAAGGCTTTTTGCGACAGCAACATACGGCGCACATCGCCGTGAACCAAAATCGGATCGGCGGCTTTTTCGGGTGCTTTGGCACCGCTTAAAGCGCGGCTCTGTAATCTGTCTTTGGCATAGGCCAGCGCATTTTGATAGGCAATCTCAGAGACACCCAGACCTTGCACGCCAACGCCTAAACGCGCTTGGTTCATCATAGTAAACATGGCGCGCAGTCCTTGGTGCGGCTCGCCGACAAGCTCACCCAGCGCAGCTTCAAATACCATCACACAAGTTGAGTTACCGTGAATGCCCATCTTATGTTCAAGGCCACTGGCATATAAAGTGTTCGGCGCGCCTAAACTACCATCGTTATTCACTAATACTTTAGGCACGGCGAACAAAGATATGCCCTTCACACCTTCAGGTGCATCGGGCAAACGAGCTAATACGAGGTGCACTATGTTGTCGGTGAGTTGGTGATCGCCTGAGGAGATAAAAATTTTCTCACCGCTGATAGCAAAAACACCTTCGGATACTGGCACGGCTTTAGTGCGTAATAAGGCTAAGTCCGTACCGGCGTGGGACTCGGTCAAGTTCATGGTCCCAGTCCATTCACCGCTGACCAGTTTACTTAAATATTTTTGCTTGAGCGCATCACTGCCGTGGGTATGGATGGCGGCATAAGCGCCATGGGTCAAACCGGGATACATGGCAAAGGCCATGTTAGTTGCCGTTTGTATCTCAGTGGCAAAAATCCCCACCACTTCGGGTAAGCCTTGGCCGCCATATTCAGGATCGCAGGTCAGCGTCGGCCAGCCATTATCAACAAACTGCCGATAGGCATTATCAAATCCTTCCGGTGTAATCACCTTACCATCGACCAACTTACAGCCTTGCAGATCGCCGACACTATTGAGCGGCAGCATGACTTCAGTACTAAAGTCAGCCATACCTTGCAGGATCGCATCAACAAGATCTGGATCGATTTCATCGAACCCCTTAAGAGCATCTTGCTGATAAATATGTAACATTTCATTGAGGATAAATTGATAGTCGCGCAGCGGCGCTTGATAGACTGGCATAATCGCTTCCCTTTTCTTGTTAGACTGCAACTCAACTAAGTGATCTGACCACTTTGGTGCTCTGACCACTTTAGCTAAATTTGCCGAAAAAGAAAGCACCTCAGTATCTGCCACAGACTTTTGTTTACACAAACGAACAGCGAAACCGTAAATTGATCGCAACAAAGCCTTATGTTATCGCGGAAAACTTTGTAAGCTAACTGCCTGTTTTTCTGATATGTCAGCAGAGTTAAGGATATTGTTACTATGGGTTCTGTCACTACTAAAAAGCACGCCAACGGGCTCGATTATGTCGAAGTGAATACGGCGTTATGTCAGGCAAGAATTTTTTTGCAGGGCGCGCAAATAGACTATTTTCAACCCGTAGGCAAACCACCTTTGCTGTGGGTTTCATCGGCTGACGATTATCAACCCGGTAATGGGATCCGTGGTGGTGTACCCGTATGCTGGCCTTGGTTTGGCATGAGTAGTGAAGCGAACTTTCCCCAACACGGTTTCGCCCGTACCCGAATTTGGGCGCTGGAATCGGTAGAAATGCGTAATCAGTTAGTGGATTTACGTTTTAGCTTAAAAATCAGTGAGCAAGATAAAATCTATTGGCCGCATAACACTGAGGTCTGCGTGTTATTTACCCTAGGCGACACTCTAAGCATTAGCCTTGTGAATACCAACTTAGGCGATGAAACCGTCACGCTTACCCAAGCGCTGCACAGCTATTTCCCGATTGAGGATATCCACCAACTCAAAGCCAGCGGTTTTAGTGGGTCAAAATACATCGAATTTGCACAAGGACCTTACCCGCAAACCACGGATGAAGTGCTGTTTAATCGCGAGACAGATCGTGTCTATACCGATCTCGGCCCAGTGCAGTTATTGCATACACCGCAGGGGACAATCGAAGTCAGCCGTGAAAACAGCCAATCAGCGGTATTATGGAATCCATGGATTGAAAAGTCACAACGCCTTGGCCGATTTAATCCAGAGGATTATCTGACCATGGTCTGCCTAGAAGCGGCCAATGTATTAGAAGATAAAGTCGTGCTTGCTCCAGGTGAAACCCACAGTTTAGTGACCCATATTCGCTGGAAAGACTAACGATTACATATCCTAGCTCTTAATGTTCTAGTCAAAAGCGATACAAACAAAAATGCCCAGTCCTATTTGCCAACGCAATCGGGACTGGACATTTTTATCACTGTAAAAACTGAGTGTTTATCACTGCGAAACCAGAGTTTTATCACTACGAAACCTAAGTTTTTATAACGATGAAACTTAAGGTAAAACTTATTTCGCCGATTTCTCTAAGCGCGCCAGCAAGCTAGACGTATCCCAACGGTTACCGCCCATGCCCTGAACTTCTGAATAGAATTGATCCACCAAAGCGGTCAATGGCAAGTGTGAACCGTTGCGGCGGGCTTCTTCTAAGGCTATGCCTAAGTCTTTACGCATCCAATCGACAGCAAAACCAAAATCATAACTTTGGCCCCACATCGTCTTGTAGCGATTTTCCATCTGCCAGCTTTGCGCCGCGCCTTTGCTGATCACTTCAATGACTTTCTCGCCATCGAGTCCCGCCTTACGGGCAAATTGCAGCGCTTCAGCCAAACCTTGTACCACTCCTGCGATACAGATTTGATTCACCATCTTAGTTAACTGGCCAGCACCCACTTCACCTAAACGCTCGGCGCAGCGGGCAAAAGCTTCAATCACAGGTTTAACACGCTCAAATACCGCTTCATCGCCACCGACCATCACAGTCAAGGCGCCATTTTCGGCGCCCGCTTGACCGCCAGACACGGGCGCATCGAGGAAATCAATGCCTTTTTCGGCTAAAACTTTGGCAAGCTCGCGGGCGACATCGGCCGAAGCCGTAGTATGGTCAACCAACACAGTGCCCTTTTCCATCCCATAAATAACGCCATCAATCCCTAATACCACTTCACGCAGGTCGTTATCATTGCCCACGCAGGTAAACACTATATCTTGACCCTGAGCCGCTTCCTTTGGCGTTGGGCAGCAACGTCCACCATAGGTGTCGACCCAAGTTTGCGCCTTGGTAAAAGTACGATTATAAACAGTGACCTCATGGCCTTTGTTCAGTAAATGCCTCGCCATGGGATATCCCATTACGCCTAAACCAATAAATGCAACTTTTGCCATGAGCTGATCCTTAAATAGATAAACAAAGTGAATCGATTCAAAATAGTGGCCGCAGTTTAACATTCATCAACGGTAACGTCAGAGTGAAATCGGAGCGAGTGATAAACGCACTTTTCGCTAGAAACAACAAAGGCGCCTTAAGCGCCTTTGCTGATTTAATTTATGGAGCTATTTCACCACATGGGCTTCCATTTCGGCGCCAATCTTTTTACGCATTTCCATCAAGCGCAGTGCAGAATCCCGCAAATGAATATCATGTTCCGTCTGTGGTATCCACTCAGGCACTGGCGTAGGTAGGCCATCTTCATCAACTGCGACCATGATCACAATACAATGGGTGGTGAGATGACGCTCAGAAACTTTAGGATCGCCCGCTCGCACATCGATACCGATATGCATAGAAGTTTTACCCGTATAAATCACTTTTGCGCTAACTTCAACGATATTGCCCACCAAAATGGGTTGCACAAAACGAATACCGCCCGCATAAGCAGTAATACAATATTTACCGCTCCAGCCCGCTGCACAGGCATAGGCTGCGAGATCGATCCACTTCATCACAGCACCGCCGTGAACTTTACCACCAAAATTCACATCCGCAGGCTCTGACAAAAATCTCAGGGTACTTTGTCTATCTATACCAGCCATATAACCTCAACTTATTCAGCCACTGTGGCTCAATGTTTCGTGCAATAGGCTGAGTTTACGATAGAAAGCCCCATTAGCGTAAAAATAATTACGATTGACCTCGTCAAAAAATTCGATTTAACCAAAGTGGCTAATAAGCACGCAGCAAAGCAATAAACTCGGCAACGCTAAACGATAAATCCATAGTTGAAGTTCACTACTGACGAAACGCGTACCCTTAGCAAAAGTGTAAACGCCTAAGCCAAACATAAAGAAACCCAGCACTTCGAGGCCCGAGGACATATTGCTATCGCCACCGACGTTAATCGCCGTCACCAATAAGGCAAACCAAACCACCACGTAAGCAGCGATTGCTAAGGTAAAAGTCTTGATCCCAATGTCCATGTTTGGATGCCACACTTTAAACTCACCACGGATCAATTCGGTCAGATTGGCAGTTAATGCGCCAATGAGGGGAACAAGCGGGATCACCGCAGGATTTAACATGACACACTCCATTAAGATTGAATATGTCTGTCATTATCTGTGGTCACTAGAATTAAACAAGCTTGATGAACAAATGTTAACACTATGGATATCATACAGTTATAAAGTGACATCCATCACAATAAAGTCATAAGATAACGGAGTTCAACTCACATGAGCAATGAATTTGACCCATAAAAAATGCGCCCTCAGGCGCATTTTTTCACTATTTTTTACACCATAAATGCGTGTTTTACACTTTCTTGAACAGTAATGAACCGTTAGTCCCACCAAAACCGAAGGAGTTACACAGAGCGTAATCCATCTTCACGTCACGGGCTGTGTGGGCGACAAAGTCTAAGTCACAACCTTCATCTGGATTATCCAAGTTGATGGTTGGCGGTACGGCTTGGTCGCGCAGTGCTAGCAAAGTGAAAATCGCTTCAACCGCACCCGCAGCACCTAACAGGTGACCCGTCATCGATTTAGTCGAGCTAACCAGTACTTTATAAGCGTGGTCGCCAAATACTGACTTAACCGCTGCCGCTTCCGCTTTATCACCCGCTGGCGTCGAAGTACCGTGGGCATTGATATAACCAATTTGCTCCAGTGATAACTTAGCGTCATTAATGGCATTGACCATAGCAGCCGCAGCGCCTGCTCCGTCACTTGGAGGCGATGTCATATGGAACGCATCACCGCTCATACCAAAACCGACTAATTCGCCGTAAATGGTCGCACCGCGCGCTTTTGCGTGTTCGTACTCTTCCATCACCATCACACCAGCGCCATCACCGATCACAAAACCATCACGGTCTTTATCCCATGGACGGCTCGCCGCAGTCGGATCGTCATTGCGTGTCGATAACGCTTTCGCTGCACCAAAACCTGCCACGCCTAAAGGAGAAGTGACATCCTCAGCACCGCCCGCAACCATCACGTCTGCATCGCCATAGGCAATGGTACGCGCCGCGAAACCGATATTATGCACACCCGTAGTACAAGCGGTCGTCACGGCAAAATTTGGGCCTTTCATGCCAAACATGATCGACAAGTGGCCCGAAATCATATTGATAATGGTACTAGGTACGAAGAAAGGAGAAACCTTACGCGGGCCACCATTGATCAATGCGCTGTGACCTTGTTCAATCAACCACATACCGCCCATACCCGCACCAATAGCAGTACCGACACGACCAGGGTTTTCTTTGCTCATGTCCAGACCAGAGTCTTGGATAGCTTGGATGCCAGCCGCCATACCGTATTGAATAAAGAGGTCCATCTTACGGGCGTCTTTTTTCGTTACGTATTGCTCAACATCAAAATCTTTTACTGAACCACTGAAACGAGTGGTAAATTCACTGGCATCAAATTTGGTTATCGGTGCAATACCACTCTTACCCGAAAGCAAAGCCTTCCAAGTAGTATCGACAGTATTGCCCACTGGAGTTACTAACCCCAAACCGGTTACCACTACACGACGTTTAGACACGGCAGTCACCTTTAAATGCTAATTTGTTAATTCAGATAGAGGACGCAGGGTTTTCTATCATTAGACAATTTCTTCAATAACTTTTATTTAGAAAAATTCGCCAATCTGCGGCGAGCATCTCGTGGATAACAATTAAAACACGATCCAGAGACGATTGAATGGCACGGAGGCAGAATTTGACGGGGGTAAAACAAAAACAGGCGGCAAAAATGCCGCCTGTCTTCAAGAATTCAGAATTACTGATTCTTAGAAACGTAGTCGATCGCTGCTTGAACAGTAGTGATCTTTTCAGCTTCTTCATCAGGGATCTCGGTATCAAACTCTTCTTCCAGAGCCATAACCAACTCAACAGTGTCCAGAGAATCTGCACCCAGATCGTCAACGAAAGATGCCGCTGGCTTAACGTCTTCTTCTTTAACGCCCAGTTGCTCTACAATGATTTTCTTTACACGTTCTTCGATGTTGCTCATTAGTTTTCTTTCCTATTCAAATTACGCACTTGCGTAAGATTGCGAGTAGTTTATTAGATTTGGCTGACAATGCAAGCTTAGTTTTCGTGGTCTAACCACGAAATTTCACTATCAATTGATACAGATCACTACTCAGTTGCGACAGAAATCCCTGCCATTCGCCCTTAAACCATGTACATGCCGCCATTCACATGCAAAGTTTCGCCTGTGATGTAAGCGGCTGAGTCCGAGGCCAAAAAGAGCACTGCATTGGCAATTTCTTGCGCTTGCCCTAATCGTTCCATCGGAACCTGTGACATGATAGCTTTTTGCTGCTCTTCGGTCAGCTCATCTGTCATATCGGTCTGGATAAATCCAGGAGCGATAGCATTAACTGTAATTTGACGAGATGCAACCTCTCTTGCAAGAGATTTTGTAAATCCAATCAAACCCGCCTTTGCTGCCGAGTAGTTAACTTGACCTGCATTGCCCATGGTGCCTACCACTGAACCGATATTGATGATTCGGCCAAAGCGCTTTTTCATCATGGTACGCATCACAGGTTTTGACAGTCTAAATAACGATGTCAGGTTGGTGTCGATAATATCCTGCCATTCATCATCTTTCATCCGCATCAGCAGATTATCACGGGTTATACCCGCGTTGTTGACTAGAATATCAACATCACCCGCTTTTTCTTTGATCGAGGCGAATAAATGTGTAACAGATTCACTATCTGTGACATTAAGCACTAAACCAAAACCTTTGTCACCCAGATATTCTTGGATCGCCGCAGCGCCCTTCTCACTGGTTGCGGTTCCAATAACTACGGCGCCCGCTTCGACCAGTGTCTCTGCGATCGCACGGCCAATACCGCGGCTCGCACCTGTCACTAAAGCCACTTTGCCTGTTAAATTCAGGTTGAAACTCATATAAACTCCTTACTCAGTTAATGCTGCTAATGAAGCAACATCATTAACCGCTTGGGCTGATAGTGATTTATTAATTCGTTTTGCTAATCCTGTCAATACTTTACCTGGACCACATTCCACCAGTTGGGTAATGCCTTTTTGGGCCATTAGCTCAACCGTTTCGCTCCAGCGGACAGGACAATATAACTGACGCACTAACGCATCTTTAATGTCATCAGCAGAGGTGGGTGATGCCACATCAACGTTATTAATCACTGTAATTGTTGGGGTATTAAACTGTACATCGTTTAATGCCACGGCCAGTTTATCCGCCGCAGGTTTCATTAATGCACAGTGTGATGGCACGCTGACAGGTAGAGCCACCGCCATTTTAGCGCCCGCTGCTTTACAAGCTACTGCAGCGCGCTCAACTGCGTCTTTTTGACCTGCAATGACCACTTGACCAGGACTGTTAAAGTTAACTGGACTCACCACGTCACCTTGAGCCACTTCGGCGCAGGCATTAGCGATACTCTCGTTGTCCAAACCGATAATCGCATACATAGCACCCGTGCCAGCTGGAACCGCTTGCTGCATCAGTTGACCACGTAATTCCACTAACTTAATCGCGTCTTTAAAATCCATCACACCGGCGCAAACTAAAGCAGAATACTCGCCTAAGCTGTGACCCGCGAGTATAGCAGGCATAGGTTTGCCTGAAGCCACGTAGGTACGCCAAATCGCCACGCTCGCCGCTAATAGGGCTGGTTGAGTTTTATCGGTTTCATTTAAGCTTTCAACAGGACCTTGCTGAACCAATGCCCACAGATCATAACCTAAGACGTCACTCGCCTCAGCAAAGGTTTGTCCAACAACAGCATGAGATTCGGCAAGCTCGGCTAACATGCCTAGGGCTTGTGAACCTTGACCCGGAAATACAAAAGCAACATTTTCCATATTCAAATTACCTATGGCTAACTTAATTTATTGAAAAATCATGTGGAACACACATGTAGAACTTAGAAACGAATGAGCGCACTGCCCCACGCAAACCCAGCACCAAAGGCCTCAAGCAGCAGTAGTTGTCCGCGCTGAATACGGCCATCACGTACGGCTTCATCCAATGCAATGGGCACTGACGCGGCAGAAGTATTACCGTGTTTAGCTAAGGTCAATACGACTTTATCAAGACTCATATCGAGCTTTTTAGCGGTAGCATTGATAATTCGGAAGTTGGCTTGATGTGGCACTAACCAGTCAATTTCTGACTTATCGATATTATTAATGCGTAACGTCTCAGTCACGACATGGGACAATTGAGTCACAGCCACTTTAAAGACATCGTTGCCTTTCATGGTCATAAAACCGACCGCTTCAGAGGTTTCGCCTTTACGTGGTGGGAAAGCGCATTTCAATAAGTCACCTTGGCGACCGTCGGCATAAATGTGGGTCGAAATGATCCCTGGCGTTTCGGATGCGCCTATCACAACCGCGCCCGCACCATCACCAAATAAAATAATCGTTGAACGATCTTCTGGCTCACATAAGCGAGACAATACATCGGCACCAATCACTAATACTTTTTTAGCCGCGCCCGTTTTTACAAATTGATCGGCAACAGATAAAGCATAAACAAAGCCTGAACACGCCGCTGCGATATCAAAAGCTGGAATGGTATGCACGCCAAGCATGGCTTGAATTTCACAGGCCGCAGCCGGAAAAGCATTGGGAGCACTGGTGGTGCCGCAAACGATCATGTCTAAATCTGATGCTTCTATGCCAGCCATTTCTAGCGCTTTTAATGCCGCTTGGTAGCCCATAGTTGAAACGGTTTCATCGAAAGCCGCAATGCGACGTTCTGATATACCTGTACGTTCAACAATCCATTGGTCAGTGGTTTCCACCATTTTTTCCAAATCTTGATTGCTACGCACCTGCACCGGTAGATAACTACCAGTTCCGAGAATTTTTGTATGCATAAGGAGGGATCAGTTATTTATATCTAAAAGAATCGACTCCAAACGATCTTTTATCATTTCAGGGAGTCGACGTTGAGCTTCCGTTACTGCCAAACTAATTGCTTGTAAATAGGCAGTTTCATCCGCGTTTCCATGGCTTTTTACAACTATTCCGCGCAATCCTATCAGACTTGCACCGTTATAGTGGTCGGGGTTCATCTGACTAAGGACCGCCTGGATACGAGGGGCGATAAGTTTAGCCAGAAAACGAACGAATAAACCTTGGGTTAGTCCCCGTTTTAACTGATGTACTAATAACTTGGCAATACCTTCAGAGGTCTTGAGCGTGATGTTACCCACAAACCCATCACAAACAATCACATCCACATTACCGGAATAGATTTCATCCCCTTCGATAAAACCTGTGTAATTGATTTGTTCTGTGTGTTGCAGCAACTGCGCGGCTTGCTGAACTTGGTCATTACCTTTAATTTCTTCAACGCCCACATTGAGCAAGGCAACTTTTGGCCGAGATTTCTTATCTACCGCTTCGCACAGGACTGAGCCCATCACGGCAAATTGAAATAAGGTTTCCGAGTCACAGGAAATATTCGCGCCCAAATCCAACAAATAAACCGGTTTTTGAGTCACCGCAGGTAAACAACTGACTAATGCTGGTCGATCAACACCAGGCAAGGTCTTCAGCAATACTTTCGCCATTGCCATCAGCGCCCCTGTGTTACCGGCACTCACACACGCTTGTGCGCGGTCGTCACGCACTAACTCAATAGCCAATCGCATGGAACTGTTTTTACGTGTACGCAAGGCATGCACAGGCCTATCGGACATACTAACGACTTCATCGGTATGAATGATTTCTATGCGCGAAAGTAAACTCGCTTCGGCTTGACGTAGATAGACATCAATTTCAGTCTTGTCACCGACTAAAATGATTTTAAGAAAAGAATGTAATTGTAGTGCCCGCAAGGCTGCAGGCACCGTGACGTGGGGGCCATGATCACCACCCATTGCATCTAACGCAAGCGTCAGATTCGTCATTAGGAAACCAACAAATTACTTGTTGATTACCTTTTTACCGCGATAGAAGCCATCTGCAGTCACATTGTGACGCATATGGATTTCACCGCTGGTAGCGTCTACAGACAGCTGAGCAGTGCTCAGTGCGTCATGTGAACGGCGCATTCCGCGCTTTGAACGTGATTTTTTGTTCTGTTGTACAGCCATTGGCCTGTCTCCTCGATTACTTGCTCTTCAGTTTTTCTAACACTGCAAACGGATTTGGACGCTCCTCTTGAGCGGGTTCTATCTCGCCTACAACCATGTCTTTAGATCCTGCACTGCAATCAATTTCTTGATGCATTGGGATTATCGGCATAGCGACTATCAATTCATCTTCGATCAATTGATGTAGACGCACTTCGCCAATTTCATTGCACTCAATTGGGTCATACGCATCCGGGAGCTCATCGATTTCTGCTTTAGTCCGACATGGACCAAAACAAAACTCGACCGTAACCTCAGTGGTAAATAGTGTCATGCAACGTTGACATATCAGAGTGAGCTCCGTCACAGCCTTCCCTTTCAGGTAGACTATCCCCTGTAAATCTACGCCACATTCAAGCGACACTGCCACATCGGAACAGTCGCCGGCACATAACTCAGTTAATCTTTTCAGTTGCACACTAGGAACAACGCCCTGATAAACTAGGCGACTCGAGGCGGCGCGAAATGGATCAATTGAAACCGGTATCTTTACTGTTTGCATAAGGCGCGCATATTATAGTTTGAAAACGCTAGAGTCAAAGAAAAAATACTAACTTAAGTCCAAGTTTGCGACTTAAGCCTTTCCCCTGCCCCAACATTGAAATTGACGGAAGCGAAATAGTACCCAAGCATGGGGCCGCATACAAGCGCAAGCCGCCTAAAATAGTCGCATTCATTGAAAAGAAACCGTAAAAGACGAAACTCTTGCACTCTCGCGCATTGATTGGTCACAATATGAGTCACTCTTTTGCGGATATCTCATTATGCCAACCCCATTAATCTTAGCTTCGACGTCTGTATACCGACAATCTTTACTGCAAAAACTCGGGTTACCCTTCGAATGCTGCAATCCTAATATTGACGAAACGGCGTATCTCGAAGAATCGGCCCATGCTTTAGTGCTGCGATTAGCCAAAGCAAAAGCAGTCGCGGGAGCAGAACAATTCCCCGATGGTCTGATTATTGGCTCCGATCAAGTTGCCGTCATTGATGGCAAGATTATCGGTAAACCCCATCATTTTAATAATGCCGTCGCGCAGCTCACTCAAGCCTCAGGCAAGGCCATCACCTTTTATACTGGTCTTGCACTTTACAACGCCGAAACGGGAGCCATGGCCGCCGAGGTTGAACCCTTTACGGTTCATTTTAGGCACCTTAGCCATGCGCAGATTGTGGCTTACATTGAAAAAGAAGAGCCTTATTATTGCGCGGGGAGTTTTAAGAGCGAAGGTTTAGGTATCGCGTTATTTACAGAGCTCGAAGGTCGCGATCCCAATACCTTAGTTGGCTTACCACTGATATTACTGACGGAAATGCTGTTAGCCCAAGGTGTAGACGTTCTCGCTTAAACGTTTGCCAAGGCTTTGCTCTATTTGCTCAGTTTATTGAATCGATGACGCGCATCAAAAATACTGGGCTACTGAGTCGTTTCATCGACGAGAAGATGAGACGTAAATAAAAGTGATAAGGAAGTCTCATGCGCAGCGGCATGCATTGCCGCTCCAGCATTAAAAGCAGTGTTAGAGGTATTGCAGTAATTGCTTTGGTTAATCTATCAAGGCGATAGGTTTTGCCCGCAGCAACTTTTCGGCACTGTGGGCGCCATAGGTCACGCCAACGCTATCAATTCCAGCATTGGCCGCCATGGTCAAATCCAGCAGAGAATCACCCACCATTAAGGCTCGGTTCGGGGCAATATTCAATTCTTTTAGCAAACTTGAGATCATTTCAGGATGGGGTTTGCTGTGCACTTCATCGGCGCAGCGTGATGCAACAAAGTATCGACCTAAGCCTGTTTGCTCAAAGACGCGATCAAGTCCCGCACGGGCTTTACCGGTTGCGACGGCTAACTTATAGCCTTGGCTATGCAAGTCATCAATTAACGCTGGAGTTTGTACAAACAAGGGCGTTGGCGTGGTGTCTAAATGCAAATATTGTGCTTTAAACTCAGCGCGCATCTGCTGATATTGATCATTTTCGCCTTGGCTGAATGCATTATTAGAATGTAGAGGCTGAGAATATACAGAAGAAGCGCTGCAATTAAGCCCCTGTGGGAACAGGACTCGCAGCGCTTCTGTCATAGAAAGACCAATAATATCGCGAATGTCACTTTCAGTTGGGATAGGTAACTGCAATGCCTTAGCCATATTTTCAATACAAGTGATAATTTTACCGATGGAATCCATCAGAGTGCCATCCCAATCGAAAATCACTAAATCGTATTGCTTTATCTTCATCCTTGAAACCTATCCCCATCGATTACGCACGCTTTAACTTATCGAGTAATTGCGACAAATTTTCATCTAAAGGCGCTGAAACCCGCATCACTTCATCATTTTCTGGATGAATGAACATCAATTCAGCGGCATGTAAAAAGAGTCGAGTTAAGCCTAATGCACGCATGCTATCGTCAAATCCTTGCTCGCTGTACTTATCATCACAGGCGATTGGATGACCGGCAAATTGACAATGCACCCGAATTTGATGAGTACGTCCAGTGACAGGGCTTGCCTTCACTAAAGTACAACCTTGGTAACGCTGCATAATTTTAAAGCGCGTTTCTGAAGGTTTACCTTCCGCATTAACACGCACAATGCGCTCACCGGATTTGAGGGTGATTTTCAATAAAGGCTGTTTAACGGCTTTATCTTGAGCAGACCATTCACCTTTAACTAAGGCCAAATAGTCTTTCTGCATCTTTTTATACCGAAGCTGATCATGCAGATGTTTAAGCGCGCTACGCTTTTTCGCCACCAACAACACACCCGAAGTATCTTTATCGAGACGATGCACTAGCTCTAAAAACTTTTGTTGAGGACGCAGTGAACGCAATGCTTCAATCACACCGTAATCGACTCCACTACCACCATGCACGGCAATGCCAGCAGGTTTATTCAGCACGATCAAATGATTGTCTTCATGCAAAATACGGTCTTCGAGTTGCGAGACTTTGCTTAAGTTCGCCGATGGTGCGGTACGGTTATCCGGCTCTGCCACGCGGACTGGCGGAATACGCACTATGTCGCCAATCTGCAACTTGTACTCGGGTTTAATGCGTTTCTTATTCACTCGAACCTCGCCCTTGCGGACAATGCGATAGATCATGCTTTTCGGCACGCCCTTCAGCTTGGTCATTAAGTAGTTATCGATACGCTGTTCGAAGTGATCTTCATCAATCGTGATCAACTGAACCTGTTGTGGGGTGGATTCTATATTCATGATGCGCCATCTAATTATAACGGTCGCCATTGTACAACAACTGAGAAGAATTGTGCCTTTCCATTGCTGAATTTTTTGATTATTGCTATATTTCACCAGCGATTAGGGATAAGCCGTGAATAAAGTGTTCACAACGCCCTGATCCCAAGCGGAAAATTTAACGGATAAAAAAAGATTTTCTTGATAGCAAATCATTGATTTGCAAATCGTATACAGAGTAAAAATACCACAAATGCGTTTTTTACGATTAAATCGAGAAAGTCACCTTACTTTAATAAGGTTTACCCTAGATTTTCCTCCCCGATTTCGAAGGATATTTTAACTTGTCGTCAGACAAACCGATTCGACTTGGGCATTACCGGAACGAAACTAAAGAATTTATGGGGTTGGTTGATGTTTTACAACGAATTCCTTGTTTTTGTAATCATTAAAAAATAAGCCATAAATAGGATGCGACACGCAGCGACTGCGTCTAACAGTAATGCGCACCTCTTGCCTAGCCACCAGCCGTGAGGCTCAGTTGACCTACTGCTAGGCCCGTAATGCAGCGAAGCGCGATGTTTGATGACCTCTATTTAAAGAAGAATGACGTCATCATGAAACGTATGTTAATCAATGCAACTCAATCAGAAGAGTTGCGTGTTGCCCTTGTTGATGGGCAACAACTGTATGATCTAGACATTGAAAGCCCAGGTCATGAGCAAAAAAAATCAAACATTTACAAAGGTAAAATTACCCGCGTAGAACCGTCTTTAGAAGCCGCTTTCGTCGACTACGGTGCCGATCGTCACGGCTTTTTGCCACTGAAAGAAATCGCTAGAGAATATTTCCCGAAGGGATATTCGTTCCAAGGTCGCCCAAATATCAAAGAAGTGGTCAGTGAAGGACAGGAAGTTATTGTCCAAATTGACAAAGAAGAACGCGGCAATAAAGGTGCAGCCTTAACGACCTTCATCAGCCTTGCAGGCTCTTACTTAGTATTAATGCCAAACAACCCACGTGCTGGCGGGATTTCTCGTCGTATCGAAGGTGATGAACGCACTGAGCTAAAAGAAGCGATGGCTGACTTAGAAGTGCCTGCGGGCATGGGTCTTATCGTGCGTACTGCGGGTGTAGGCAAAGAATCTGCCGAGTTAAAGTGGGACTTAAAAGTTCTACAACACCACTGGGCGGCGATCACCGAAGCTTCACAAGTTAAAGGCGCACCTTTCTTAATTCACCAAGAAAGCAATGTGATAGTTCGCGCTATTCGTGACTATTTACGCCGTGACGTGGGCGAAATCCTCATCGATCATCCACGTATTTTTGAAGAAGCGAAGCAACATATCGCCTTAGTTCGCCCTGATTTCGTTGAGCGCGTAAAACTGTACGAAGCTGAAGTGCCATTGTTCACTCACTTCCAAATCGAATCACAAATTGAATCCGCCTTCCAACGCGAAGTGCGTCTGCCATCTGGCGGTTCAATTGTTATCGACCCAACTGAAGCCTTAACCTCAATCGATATCAACTCTGCCCGTGCCACTAAAGGCGGCGATATTGAAGAAACAGCACTTAACACTAACCTTGAAGCCGCCGATGAAATTGCCCGCCAATTGCGCCTCCGCGACTTAGGTGGCTTAGTGGTTATCGACTTTATCGATATGACGCCTGTACGCCATCAGCGTGAAGTTGAAAACCGTTTACGTGATGCTGTGCACCATGATCGTGCTCGCGTGCAGTTAGGTCGCATTTCTCGTTTCGGTTTGATGGAAATGTCGCGTCAACGTCTGCGTCCCTCTTTAGAAGAATCTGCAGCGCATATCTGCCCTCGCTGTCATGGCCAAGGCACGATTCGCAGTACCGAGTCTTTAGCACTGTCAATTTTACGTTTGATGGAAGAAGAAGCCATCAAAGAAAACACCTCACAAATCGAAGCGATTGTGCCTGTGGATGTTGCAGCTTTCTTGTTAAACGAGAAACGCAAAGCCATTCGCATCACAGAACAGCGTCACGATGTTGAAGTGTATGTGATACCTGACGCACACATGATGACGCCTGATTACCGCGTGATCCGTCACCGTAGTGATGATGAAATCAGTGAATCAAGCTATAAGCGTATAGAGCATCCTGAAGCCAAATTGTATGAGCCACGCAAACTGGAACGTACTGCGGCGCCTATTCCGGCATTAAAAGGTTTTGCAGCGCCACAAAAAGTAGAACAAGCCCCATCACCAACGGTGAAAGTTGAAGCGCCACAACCAGGCTTCTTCAGCAAGCTTGTGAGTGCAATCAGTGCCATGTTTGCGCCAAGTGAAAAAGCTGAACCCGTAAAAGTTGTTGAAACTAAAGCAACGGATACCAGTGCGGCTAACGCAAATCGCCGTAACCGTCGTAATGACACTCGCCGCCCACGCAATGCCCAAGATGCCGACAAAGCAAAAGAAGGCACTCGTGAGCCGCGTAGCCGCAATCCAAAAAAGCCGACTGATGCAGTAGTCAGCACACAAGAACGTCCAGTACGCGAAAAAGAAGAAGCGCCTAAACGTCCAGCTAAAGCTGAACCGAAGCCACGCGTACAAGCGCCAAAAGATGTTGTTGCCGACATTGAAGCAGATGATGCCCCTAAGCAAGAAGTCGCCCGTGAGCGTCGTCAGCGCCGTAACATGCGTCGTAAGGTGCGTATCGATAATGGCCATAATACGCCAGATAATGCGATCCCAATTGCACCTGAAGATGCCGCAGAAGTGTTAGCGGAAATTGCAGCCCTTAACGCCGCAGCGGCAAGTACTATCAGTGTTAATGCCAAAGCTGAAGTCATTGCCCAAACGCCAGCAGAAACTAAAGCGCCAAGAACACGTCGCCAGCCTCGTAAAGAAGCTGCACCAATGCAAGAAGCGCAAGAAAATATTGTGCTAGAAGAGACAACTGTAATTTCTACTGTAGTAGAAACACCTGCTGTTGATGCTGTTAACGTAGCTGAAAACACCTTGGTTGACACAGCAGCTCATACTGTAGCAGCGGATGCTGTATCGCAAGATAGCGAAGTTGATGCAGACAACGAAAATGCTAATGCTGATGATCAATCAAAACGCGAGCAAAGAGATGGTCAACGTCGTAGCCGTCGTAGCCCTCGTCACCTTCGTGCAGCGGGTCAACGTCGTCGTCGCGACGAAGATGACCAAGGAACATCAACCCCAGCGCAATTCGTTCCTAATGACGAATTAGGTGCTGACCAAGAGTACCCAAGCGAAATCGTCAGTGTTCGAGTGGAAACTCCTGTTGTTGCAACTCAAACAACAGCGGTAACTGAACCGGCCGTTAAAACTGATGACGTCGAAATAGCTGAAACAAGTTCAACTCCAACTGTTGAAGCTCCTGCTGTTGTTAAAGTAGAAGCAAAAGTTGAGCCTCAGCCTCAAGCAAATGACGTTGCAGCAGTTGAAACTCAGCAAGTTGAAACTAAACCTGTTGTGACTAAAACCACTGAAACGAAAGTGGAAGAGCCAAAGGCTGCTGACGCAAAAGTTGACCTTGCGTCAATCGTTGAAACTCAGGTGACCAGCGTTACTGCTGAAGCCGTAGTCGTTGCAGTCCCATCACTTGAAAGCTCAGTGACTAAATCAGTAGCAGTACCCAAAGCTGAAGCAGCTAAAACCGAAACACTTGTCGAGCCAAGTGTTGCACCGAGCGCTGAAGTAAAAGAAGCCGTGAAAGCAACAGCCTCTGCGCCAATGGCCAGACCGGCTGCTATCGCTAAGCCTCAAGCCACAGTAAAAACAGCTCCAACAACACCGCAAATCACGGATGCAGTTGTTGTCAGCAAGCCGAAAGCCGCCAGCCGCTTTGGCTCTATGGTGTCTTCGGATATGACCAAGCCTGTCGTTGAAGTGAGAGAACAAGTGGCAGTCCCTAAAGGACGAGAGTATGAGAATACTGCGAACGAAGAGTCTACAGCCAAAATCAAACTCGCTAATGGTGCAGAGTCGGATATGGCGCGTCCATAATCACTTAAGCTAAACCAGAAAAGCCATGCAATTGCATGGCTTTTTTATTTATACTGTAATACTCCACAATATTTAAATTTAGCTCTATCCATTTTTCGGCTTAATCGTAGTCCCTTGAATAACATAACCCATCAAAAGATCCTCGGTATATAGTTCTCAACTTTAAGTATTCTTGCGTTGTCACTAACGTCACATTAGAAGCAATAAACATGCTAACAAAATATCAGGCCAATACCCGCCAGTAGAAAGGGCTCTTAATCCATTTAGTGCTAACTGTAGACCCCTCCTTTATAAGTTAGGAAAACTAGTCGAGGGAAAGCATTATTCCGCTATAAAGTAGCCGATAATTAAGTTGGATTAGCAGCCTAAAGCTTCTGTCGGAAATACTTAAATGTACGAAATGCAAGGCATCTCAATAGCCATATTCGTTTTTTGGTCGGCTCCAAACTACATCATAAATAAGCTAGTGTTCTTTAATATCAAGCACTAAATGCTTTGCCAGCCTCAACTCTTTACTACAAGGCTTTCAGCCTTAGGTGCAGCTTAGTATATGTAGGATAACTAAGTGCAAGAAATGCAAGTGCACCAATCATATTCGGCAATATCTGAAGTCACTGATTTACAACAAATGAATGATTAGACACATTCGCGTTCGATATTGAATATAAGATTACGCAAAAAATAAACTCGATAAGAGTAAGCGTTAAGAGTTAAGAGTTAACATATAATGGAATTGAATGTTACAGGGGTAAAAATAAGGAGAGTGTATCAAATGGTTTTATTGAAAATCTTGGAGATATCAGAATTGGATTCTAACAGAGAAATATTAGAGGATTAACTTCAGATTTAAGCATTAAATTAATGCGAGATGTTAAGTGGATCTCGTCGCTTATACTGGATTCAACAATCTAAACTAAATGAAATTTTATTTTCGCACAAATAAAAAGAGCCACGGAATTAACCATAGCCCTTTAATCCATTGCTATCAGCTCTAGGCTAACAGCACTGAAAATTAACCAATGATAGTTACGTTTTCAGCTTGTGGACCTTTTTGACCTTGAGTCACAGTGAAAGACACTTTTTGGCCTTCATCAAGAGTTTTGAAACCGTCAGAGTTGATCGCACGGAAGTGTACGAATACATCTGGACCAGATTCTTGCTCAATGAATCCGAAACCTTTGTCAGAGTTGAACCACTTAACAACACCAGTAACTTGAGACATAATATAAATCCTGTAAATAAAAAATTAAAGCCTTAACGGCGGGTGGAGCTGGAAAATGCCGGTATTACTTATGTTTACAGGACGAACTGGTCGTATTGAACACATAAATATAAGCCCAACCTTCAAGCTGATAAGACTATAAACCATTCTAAAGATAAGTCAACACACTGCGACACTTTGGATTATTTATTTTGCCTAAATCTACTTTACGGTTTTGCAACCGGCTAGCAGAACACTAGGTTCATGCTATTTAGCAAGTACAGTTAAGCATTTTAAATAATTTATTTCAATAGCTTAATCTTATCGCTTACTTTGAAATCCGATGCACTTCAATTTGGAAATCCAATTCACAGTTCAGTCCTTGCAACGCAAATGCTTGCTTTTGGGCATGAGTAAACTTCCAAGCATAGGGCGTCATTTCTAAAAAATGAGCGATATGTTCACTATTTGCCAGCTCTAACTGGGAGATTAAGCGTTCCTGATGAAGACACTCAAATCCAGCAATATGCGCTGTGGAAACGGGATGTAATCTTGGCTCAGCATAAATTTGTTGTTTCAACGCAAAATGGTGTAAAGGTCCCGGAGAAACCGTTATCAGTAAGCCTCCATCAGCCATAATTCGTTGTAACTCTTCTACTTTTGAAGGGGCATAAATACGAATGGCAAGATCGACACTTTGGGATGTGATTGGCATTTCATAGGCACTTGCGACACAAAATTGCAAATTAGGGTAACGTTTAGCTGCATATTTAATTGCAGACTTAGAAATATCTATACCTTGTAAATTGCAATCATGGTGCTGGCTCAACACATGGAATAAACGTTGACTGTAGTACCCTTCCCCACAGCCTATATCGAGGATTTGTTTTGCTTCGGCACTAAACTCAAGCGCGAGCTCATTCACTCTATCACTCAAACCTTGATAGTAACCCGCGTTTAAAAATTCACGCCGAGCAAACATCATCTGTTTATTATCACCAGGATCTTTTGAGTTTTTCTTCTGTACAGGTAATAAGTTGACATAGCCTTCTTTGGCCATATCAAACTTATGTTGCTGTGAACAACCCCAAGTTCGCTCCGTTAACGTCAGTGGGGCGGCACACAGGGGACATAAATAATGCATAATGGACTCTTATCATTTCGCTAAATTTGGGTAAAAAGTTTATGTTTCGTCTTCCATCAATCGATCTACCATCAGGGTCAATTCCGGTGAAACGAGTAGTTCATAACACTCTAATTTTCTTAATAGCTTATCAGTGTTATCGACATCATTAGCAGCGCGGCTGTAGTTTGGTCGCTCAAACATATGGGTATAGGTTCTAAATAACCATTGTTGTTTCTGCAGTAGCAAGGGATCGATCCTTAATACTTCATCAGCAAGGCTGGCGTGACATTGACCAAGC
Source organism: Shewanella sp. SM71 (assembly GCF_025653905.1). Classification (NCBI taxonomy): domain Bacteria; kingdom Pseudomonadati; phylum Pseudomonadota; class Gammaproteobacteria; order Alteromonadales; family Shewanellaceae; genus Shewanella; species Shewanella sp. SM71. Next base: position 187,668 of record NZ_JAKKRW010000007.1, on the reverse strand, counting down.
TCCCCGCGCATAAACGCCTGCAATTCTAATCTAACCTGCTCGATTTCAGTCATGTAAATTGCAAGAGATTCAGATGATGCGGCATAGTCGTAGTGCCTTGCTAACAGTGCTTTAGCAACCATTAACGCTTTGGGCTCATGCAAAACCCGCAAATCCGCTTCTAAGGGTACTAACTCAAACTTTGAATTGGCTTGTAAGGCAAAAGTTAAGTAACTATCTGCACCTATTAAGTCATTATCTGCATCTAAATGACGAGTCGTATCTAAGGTAAAAGATACACCTCGCCTCAATTCAGCCGCACAAAATTTCGCAGCAGTTCCCATCCGTGTATAAAGCCTAAAACCTTGCCCAAGGCTGCGGGTTATTGGTGTATTGAAAGCCTGAGGACTTTGCGGTAACGATTCGACCTTAAGACCCATAAACGGCTGGAAGCGGATGACTATATTTTGCTGAATTCCGGCTTCAGCTATAACGATAATCTCTAGTAAAGGGGCATTGATCGCCTGCGACACAATAAAATCACTCACATCGTCGGGTAGCCGTAATGTGAGTATTGATGCCTTTTCAATATCAAGCACCATAGGTTCATTTAGAAATTGATGGTACATAAGACATTATTCTCCTATTTAACCGCAATTGCACCGTCCAATACCAATTAAAATCACCCCGTAAACCATTACCATCGCAAGATATGACTTAATCTTCATGATGCCGTAAATCGGCATTCGAGAAATAGTAGTGACATTGCGTGGTAGCATATTTATGCCTCCAGTGATCTATAACGTTAAGCACAGGAAGATGTAAGTGACGTATACAATGAACTTCACGTAACCATTCACCCAATGTAAAACTCACGATGCACCCAGCCCAGAAAGTGGCGAGCCTAGTCAGCATTGTTAGACATTGCTCGGCTTAGCGCCAGAAAACCATTCGGTATGCTGGTCACCTTGACGGCCCAAATAGGTTACACGTTTACCTCGCAAAAACACGAAATAACCTTGAACGCCAGCATTCATAGCGCGCTGGCAGAAAAGCCGAAATGTTTGCCCATGCTGCTGACTATCCAAGATGGCGGCTCTGAGTTCAATCACATTAAAATTGTCAGCAATTAATGGAAGCCCCTCAAATGATAAAGGTGCTTGCACTGTAGAACCTACTGCGCTATAGAAAGTAAATGACTTCGTGGCATAGTCTACATAGTAATACTCGACACCTTCAGCAATAAGATTGCCGACAATTTGAGGAAATGGTATTAATCCAGACAAGGTTGCTTGTGCAGATTCTAAAATTTTATCCGAGTTCATTGATGTCCTCTCTGGGTCTTGAGTGGTCAATTTATATGTTTAACATCAGCAGTAGAGCCAAAGTGATAGCACAGTAAAAACGTGGAGCATGCGCCAGCGCTGGTTAAACGCTCAAAGCACGTACTCATAAATGATTAACGCAATAAACACGACCTTCAAACTACCCCAAAATCGTTGCCAGACTACAAACACGTTTATGCATATATAACGTAAAGCCATATTAAAAATACTATGGCCAAACAACATAAGGACTTTAAAATATTCTGCGAGCCACTCGCACCCAGTGCCAACACCGTTGGGCTGTCTAAATTGATTTACAACTCACATAAACCCAAACTAAAAAAATGTATCATTTACGCTTATCATCTGTTTCTTTATCCCGCAAGCCATCTAGGCTACTGCTAAAATAAGCACACCGAATCAATTTCAACCTCTAGCAATGAGTTTATTGATGGATAATTTACAGCGACTGGGCATTATTTTTTGTATTCTTTCCCTGTGGGTCTTGGCAAACATACCCGTCACTTATGCTAATGATCAATTCATTATCAATCAGTCAGAATCCAAGCTTGATCACAGATATCAGTATACTTATGACCTTTTACAATTAGTTATTGATGCAACCAAAGCCGATTTTGGTGAAGCATCACTGCAAGTCTCAGATCTAATAATGAGTCGAAATCGTATCTTCAGAGCATTACAAGAGGGTGAAACCATCAATGTTATTGCAGAAGCCTCTAACCTACAGTGGAATAAACAGCTTATTCCAATAAAAATTCCTATTAGAAAAGGCATTCAGGGATTTAGAATTTTTATTATTAAAAAGGAAAATGTACCTAGGTTAGCCCAAATCACCTCGCTAGCGCAGTTAACTGCTCTTGATACTGGTTCAGGTAGCCAATGGTCAACTAAAGTTGCCATGCAACAAGCAGGATTTAAGATTATAGAAAGCAATCAATATGACAGTTTATTTAATATGTTATCAAAAGGGCGGTTTATAACATTTGGCCGCGGAGTGAATGAAGTCTTTCAAGAGGTTGAGCAGTTTAATCAACAATATCCAGATCTCGTTGTTGATGAAAGCATCATGCTACATATTCCGCTAGCGACATATTATTATGTTTCACCTAACAAACCTCGCTTAGCTCAGCGAATACAAATTGGCCTCCAGAGAATTATCGATAATGGTCAATTTGACCAGTTATTTTATCAACGCCATTGCGATTTTTTGATAAAAAGTAAATTGAATCAACGATTAGTTTTTAAAATTGACAATCCTTTTATATCTGAATCAGAAATGACTTCCATTGTCGGTAAAGATTTCTTACTCAATCCAATGGATGACTTTTCCATATTATGTAAGAAATATCATTAAATAGGCTTCATCAGATAAACGCTTTGGGTCCGTCATGACTTAAAAACATCTCTCGGAAAATGGGATAAAAAACAGCAAGTCGCGGCTTGAATTGAAGGAGGTTAGATTTTTGGCCTTGGGTATTAAGAAATCAAATGAAAACCTTCAAGGCCATTAGCCTTGAAGGAAACTTTTTAGAATTGCACTCTGACACCAATAGCCGCTGAGCGACCTGGCATAGGGGATAAATGCCTTAGGAAACTGTTATGTGGGCGCGCATCTACATCGGTAAGATTATCTAAGCTTAGGTAGAATTGAGTCGGCACTTTCGAAATGACTTGATCTAAAGTGATATTGGCTCCGAGCAAAGCATAAGATTCAGAGGGCCTCTCAAATCTGCTAACGTCACCTTGTGAATGATAGCGAACATAATCGATGGACACAGTAAGCGCATCATACTGCCAATTTAGTGCAGTGCCTGTTTTGGATTGTGGTGTTCGAGGCATTGAAGTGCCTTCTAACCTGCGGCGAAAGTATTCGTCCCGCTCACCTGCGAGAGGTGGGCGAGTACTAAAGATGTCGTAACTACCATCATATTGATATCGAGGAGTATTTCTCACTCTGTCAGTAAATGCGCTGAGCTCAAAAACTCCCCACCTTTGCCACGGGAAGGTATAAATAGCTTGTACCTCTAACCCTTGATTGTTTGTATCTGCTTGGCGCCATTCACGAACATAAGTACCGTTACGCTCAAGGCCTGTACTACCAAGATAAATAAAATCATTGAATTGATTTTGATACCAACTTGCCATTAGCTGTAAATCGGCGATTTTAGCGGTGGTATTTATTTCAAAGGAGTGATTAATTTCCTTTTTAAGATTTGAGCTGCCCTGTTCTTCAATTAACAGAGCATAGTGTGGGTTACTGGCGTAAAGCTCATTCATTTCAGGAGCACGCTCGGCATGAACGTAATTGACTCGTGTTGACCAATTTTGCAATATGTCCCATTGCAGTGATCCTGAGTAGCTTTGGAGATAAAAATTTCTATCTTTAACATTCGCTCCTGAGCCTCGACCTACCTTGTAACCCTCTGCGTTTACTTGGTGCTTAATCGCATCATAACGACCTCCAAACTCAAAAGTAACCGGACCAAAGTGCAGGATTTGTAGCGTATAGGCTGCATAGTTTTGACTATCGACATCAGGCATGTAATTGTCATAGCCCTCCCCTTTATAGGCTTTAGTGTCGTACTGTAATCCTAAGACACCATCGAAGTTTGATGTCCAACTATGATAGAGCTTAGGGCTAATGACCCAAGAGGTAAGTTCGAATTGGTTGACGGATACCTCTGCCATATGCTCATCATCGACTTGATTCGAATAGGCGCCATCGAGGCTAAATGAGTTTATCCAATTGTCATCCCAGTTTTCGACATACTTCATATCTACGCGATCACCACGGGAAAAAATTCGAATATTACCCCGTTGATCAAAATCCACTGGTGCGCTGCTGCCACGACGCATGAATCCCGGAATACCGCGATGAGTGTCCGTATAACCGTAAGCCAAACCCAAAAGACGTTGTTGGCCAGTGTAGCTTCCGCCTGCCGAGAATGATGATGTGTGGTGGCTGCTGTTAAGTACAGTGCCATTACTGTCTATTGAGTAGTCGGTGATAATTTGTTGTTCTAAAGGTGTAGCATCTTCATAGCGTTTTAATTGATTGTTCATCTGCCACACAGGTTGCGCATATTTGATTTGGCATAGATCGGCAAACTGTGCGGCACCTACGACTTTTGACCACGTTTTACAATCACTGTCTTTAGAATATCCAGGGATATCGTAGTCACCACGGTCTTTGATGATCATATTCAGCGCAAAGTTAAAAGATTCATTCCCTGCGGTAAGTTTTGCCAGTGCGGTACTTGTACTATTGAAGCCAGCTTTCACTTCAGCGCGACTGTTAAACCCATTGATTGGGCTCAATGGAATACGACCATCTTGGAGATCAACAATGCCTGCCATCGCTTGCCCACCATAGGCAATCACAGCTGTAGGACCTTTAATGACCAAGATACTATCAGCAAGAAAGGGCTCGATGGGGATGTATTGATCCTCACTCACCGACGACATATCCTCAACTTGAGTTCCATTGAGCAACATTTTAACCCTGTTTCCACCAAATCCACGGATTTGTGGCCTACCCGATGAGCTACCAAAAAAACCACTGTCTACTCCCGGTAATTGGCTTAAAGTTTCTCCTAAGGTATCGGCTTTACGATTATTTAGTTCATCGCCGCTGAGTTCGATTTTACTGGCTTGTATTCTTTGGCTTAATGGTTTTTCTAAAGCATGCCCAGTGACATTGATACGTTCAATAGGTTCTGCTGAAACAGCTAAAGTGCCAACACCTAATAACAGAAGGTATTTGTGGGAATTCATTTTGTGGGTCGTCTCCATATGATTACTTCTGAAAAAAATGATATGTTACAACGTATCATTATGTATCAGTCGAGTTCAATATGAATGAAAGCAAATTAAGTTACTGATTGTAAATGGCAATCAGAACAGCACTCGGTATGGTGACTGATGATTGCTAACAAAGATTGTCATTAGAAGGGGTGGATCAGGTAAACTGTTCAAGTATGATCATTTCAAAAAAATTGGCAGTTCTATGACAGGAAAAAATCTTGATTTACTGCGTGAAGTAGTGAAAAAGTGTGAAGAAAAAGGCATCAATCTTACCAGTAAGCGCAAAAAAGTACTTATCGTATTACAGGAACATGATGTTCCTTTGTCTGCCTATGAAATTGCCGATGTGTTAAAACAAAGTTTGGGCGAGAGTTTACCCATAATGTCTATCTATCGCATGTTGGATTTCTTAGTACAGGAACAATTAGTGCATAAGTTATTAACGGTGAATAAGTATATTGCCTGCCATCATGTATGCGATCATCACATTCACAATCAATTTTTAATTTGTAATACTTGTCAAAAAGTCACAGAGATAGCATTGCCCACTGCTCTTGTTGAACAGTTACAGTTGAATGTTAGCCAAGCAGAATTTACCTTATCGAGCCCACAGCTTGAATTAGCGGGTTGGTGTCATGAATGTCAGCAGCAACATAATAGTTAAGTTATGTACATTAACTAATTTGGAACGCTATTTATCATGGTTGCTGAACTTATCCCATACTCACAGTAACGCTATAAATTCCCCAGCTTCCGATATTCTGGTCGATAATGTCCGTCTAAAATCGTGGATATGCCAGTCTTGGTTTCATATCGCGGACCAGCTCATTAATGGAAGCAACATTACCCGGTCGCTTGCCGTGGGAAAGCGCCATGGCGAGTGATATAAGTTCCACTGTTCTTATAATATCTCGAGTAAAGCAGAACTGATCGGCCTTCGAATGTGTTAAGCGGTTTCCAAAACGCATGGGGATCTATAATATTTACCCATGAATTTAGTCACGCAGGGACCAGCTTACATGCGTCAGCAAGTCCTAAATCCGGGTAGAGACCAAAGGTTAAGCACCCTGATGGATTATCAATCCTAAATCGATACTGCCATGTTATAGTCCCTGCAGGGGTAATACGAACGCTTAAGCCGTCGCGGTCTGCAAGCTCTGGTTTCTCTAAATATGGTTTGCCGTTTATTGCACGTAACCAATTGTCAGATAAAGACATTTTAATTACCCTGTGTACATGTGATTTTAGCTAATCTGACGCAGAACCCAATATATACAGATATGTACTCACATCTAAGTTGTAGCAAACTAAATTGATGTGAATGACAACGAATCCAATTAAAGAAATTTAACTATTGATAACATGAAGTTACATGCTTTAGAGAACGAAAATAAATGAAGATGAAAGACGATAAAGCAGGGTCAATATTTTAGCACGACTACGGAAACATGTAATATTAACCATTGATTTATAATAAATATATGTACAAACTTCGTTTAAGAACCTTCCAATATCACAGCTGCTAAACAACAAAATCACTTCTAAATTCGATACTATTTTTAATTGCAAAAAAATGTTGTCTAATTATGTTTATCTATTAAAAAGTGGTGTGCATGACAAGTGCTTAAGATCTTCCGGCTCCATACTTCTGATTACTTTAGCAGAGTGTTCTAATTCTAAATTAAGCTCAGACCAACCATCAGTGCTCATAAACTCTGCCAGTAGATAACAAATCCTAGGTGTAACGGCTCACAATCGAAATTCCTTGTGCTCGCAATTAGCGCAATCTTCGGCTCAGATTAAGTGACAATAAAATCTTACTGAGCTCACATTAAGTGATAGACAGATGACGGTCAGCTTTATTGGTAGTGCTTAATTTCAATGCAGTGTTCAGTTTACAATAGTGTTCTGTCGCGCAGAGTTTGCGTCAGCAAGGCGAGCTCCTGATCTTTGCTTCAAACCCGAGCATAACCGTAAAAGGCCATTGTTATTAAAAATGTCTCGTTAGGCTTTAGATGAGGAAAACATAACATCCAAATGAGACAGAAAAACCGTCTCATTTGGATGTATGCTTTAGGTATACTCAAAACATACATTAGCATCAGAGATAAAATTTAATAATCTCTTAGTAGAGTGCGAGGCTGACTTTTTGGGCTACGGACTTCTGTTACAGTTATACCTCGAAAAACTCAATCTTACCGCCAGTAAGGTGATACATACTACCAACGATTTTAATTTTATTCTGGTCTTCCAGCTGTTTCAGTACCGGGCTGTTTTTGCGGATATTCTCGATAGTCAGTTCAACATTTTTCCTTGCCACAGCATCGACAAAATCGTAATTACTCCCTTTACGCTCTCCGGTGTACTCTGTTTTTTCAATAGCAGGTTTAATTTCATTCAGCAGGCCCGTCAGGTTGCCTAGTTCTGCATTATCAATAGCGCCACGTATCGCACCACAGCGGGTATGCCCCATAACCAGCACCAATTTCGCACCAGCAAGAGCACAGGCGAATTCCATACTGCCCAATATATCGCGATTACTGATATTACCCGCAACACGAGAATTGAACGTTTCGCCGATCCCCGCATCCAGCACAATTTCCGCTGGCGCACGTGAGTCAATGCAGCTAAGGATCACTGCAGCAGGATACTGACCCGTGATACTGTTGCGTTTCTGCGCCAAATAATCATGTTTCGCCGTGCGATTCTCCCGGAAGCGCAGATTGCCCTGCTTAAAATGTTCAATCACAGCCTCAGGTGTCATACCATCACGTTCATCTTTACTGAGGGATGCCGCAAAAGAGATAGAGGGCACCGATAAGGCCGCCAGCCCAGTTACCGAAAGGGCCGAGACAGCAAGTGTTTGTTTCAGGATTGTCCGGCGTGAGGGTTGAGCCGGTTGGTTATTTTTCATAATGTTCTGCAGTCCAGTTTGTTGAGTTAACAAAGGTTGTTGCGATAGTACTGTTAAACAAATCACAGCTTCAACCTAATGATAGTGGAGACCCAGTCAACGCGATTAAATACGGGCGGCAGGGTTACAGGTATGGCGTTTTTCATTTGCAGTTATTGTGAGCCAGAAGCAATGGATAGCTAGCCCGAGGGATTTCGATTGCGAGCCGCCATACCTAGGTTCTTCCACTGATGCCTGTAACATTCCTGATAAACGAAATATTCCAAAATTTGTATGAATACGATTATCGAAAATTTCTTCATATGCTGCCTATAATTTCGCAGCTCAACTACCATAAGTCTAACAAAGCTAAGAGAAAGGGCGCATAAAGCAAAGATCAAAAGATCACAAAATAGATCTGTCAAAGTTGTTGTTTCCCGCATACCTACTATTTTCAACTTCTGAGCAGAAAAACAAAATAACAACGTAAAATCAATACAATACACAGAGCTTGAAATTATGAGTACACTAAAACCTAATGGCGACATTTACCTGCAAGAACGGTAAAATGCCCCCATTGTCATTGGGGAGTAGTCATCCTTAGCCTCCCACTAAGGAGTCCACGTCAACAAAATTGAGGTCTAACACCTCATGGCGTGGTCAGCCTCTGCGAATGCGGAGAGCTAGGCGAGACCTTTGGCCGCAATACGCTTTCCCAGCCGGGCGAGCAGTGTTGTCGTGCCATTGGATTATTGCTCGCCCGGCCGGATTGCTCACATGATCCTTACTCTTACTCTGTTTTTCATCTCAGCAGGTACCATTTATTTGGCCTGCGAATACTTCGTCAACGGCATCGAATGGTTCGGCCGCCGTTTGAATCTTGGCGCGACAGCAGTGGGTTCAGTACTTGCTGCCTTCGGTACAGCACTACCTGAAACGGCGGTGACCTTCATTGCCGTTGTCTTCGGCAAAACACCAGAGCAAAAGGACATTGGCGTCGGCGCAGCCATGGGCGGTCCGCTCGTGCTCGCTACCTTAGCCTATGCAGTGGTCGGCTTGGCACTGATTTACCACCATCGCCGCCTTCAACGGGAAACGTATCATGTACGTGCCGATCACGCCCGTATGAGTCACGACCAGCTCGCCTTTCTCGCAGTGTTTGTAGTGAAAGTGGCACTTGGCCTAATCGCCTTTGCCATCAAGCCGTGGCTGGGTGTCTTGTTTCTCGTAGCCTACGCAATCTATGTCTGGCGCGAAATTCAGGAGAGCGACACAGCGCCTGAAGATGAAGAGATTGAACCTCTCAAAATTCAACCTTCCGTGACGGAGCCATCGTTAAAATGGGCGGCGCTGCAAGCCGTGTTGTCCCTGATCGTCATAGGCATTGCATCCCATATATTCGTAGGTCAACTTGAGGCCATTGGTACAGCGCTACAATGGTCACCACATTTGGTAGCATTGCTGCTGAGTCCGGTGGCGACGGAGCTGCCCGAGATGATGAACACTCTCATATGGATACGGCAAGGAAAGGAACGCTTGGCATTGGCCAATATTTCTGGTGCCATGATGATTCAGGCAACGATTCCCAGTGCGTTGGGTATCTTCTTTACGCCATGGCTTTTTGATGGCTCACTGATGGCGGCAGGAGTCATTACTGCTTTGGCTATTATTTTTCTATGGCAGCTATTTCGACGAGGCGTTGTAGATGCGCGTGCATTGGTCGCCGTAAGCTCATTGTACGGCGTATTTGCCTTGCTGATTGCGTTCTACTTCCCTCTCTAAGGAGCAAAGTGTCAGAGAACGCAGTGTGGTATGGCTTTCCTATTTGGCTAAATTTGCCCTACACGCCAAGAGTGTAATATTAAATTTTGTAAATGTTGCAAAAAATTGATTTAAATGAATTAGACTTTTCAGCGATCCTTGTGACCATCACTAGTGATGATCAATGTATATGTCTCGTCACAAAAGCACTACGCACAGCGATACACCGCCCGAACGATTTGGTTGCGCACTATGGTGGTGAGAAATTTATTTGTCTATTACCGGATACTCAGCATTTAGGCGCGATGAACATAACTCATCGTCAACGCAGTGCTCGCTTTACATTTACTCTAGTTTCCAAGCGGTCACCATTAACTGGCGTTGTGCGTATTCAACCTCATCGGCATTTGAAATGGCAAACGCTTATCGAATCCGCAGATAAGCAATCATACTTAGCTAAAAAGCATGGACGTAATCAAGTCAGCAGGGCCAGCTTGCTACGGTAAACAGCATTATTGAGTGCCAATCGTAAATTTTGATTTTTTGAAATTATCAAAGTTGAAATGTGAAGTGGGTCACGTAGCATTTGGATAAATGGAATCATTGACTACAAGACCAAAATGCATCATGCATTTGACGATTTCTAACTGACAATTAGGCTTAGTGAAGTATCATTTTAGAGCTGGCGCAGTCATTAAAAGCTCTGTAATGGTTTAATTTCCCTACATTAATTAAAGAGAAACTATTTATGTTTGTGATCGATCAAATTATTCTCCTCGCCGCGATTTTGATTATTCTTGGTATTTTATCCAGTAAATTGTCTGCGAGATTGGGTTTACCCGTACTGGTGCTCTTTCTCATGGTGGGCATGTTAGCTGGTGAGGATGGCCCTGGAGGTATTGTTTTTGATAATGCACAAATTGCTCACGCGCTTGGGTCTTTAGCTTTAGCCATTATTTTGTTTGACGGTGGTTTGCAAACACCCATCGCGTCGATTAAGCAAGTGTGGAAGCCTGCTTCTGTGTTGGCGACTTTAGGCGTATTGGTGACAGCCATGATCACTGGTGCTGCAGCGGCTTATATTCTAGATGTTTCCTTACTTTACGGTTTACTGATTGGTGCCATTGTTGGTTCAACCGATGCTGCCGCCGTATTCTCATTACTGCGTAATGCAGGTATTCATATCAACCCACGCCTTAAAGCCACATTAGAAATTGAAAGTGCGACTAACGATCCTATGGCAATTTTTTTAACAGTTGGCTTATTGGAGATCATGGTCAAAGGGCTTGAACCAGGGACTGGATTATTGATGCTGTTTATCCAGCAAATGGGTATCGGCTCCGCAGTGGGTTTAGCGGCAGGCTGGTTATCAGTACGTATTATTAATCGTATCCATCTGACGACCTCTGGATTATATCCTGTGATGGTCGCGGCATTTGGTTTACTGTCCTTTGGCGTAGCAGCTAATCTTGGCGGCAGCGGCTTTTTAGCTATTTTTATCGCTGGTGTGGTGATAGGGAATAGTCGTTTTGTTTTTCAGCGCAGTACCTTTTTATTTCACGATGGTTTGGCATGGTTAGGCCAGATTGTTATGTTTGTTTTTTTAGGCTTGCTGATTAATCCTTCGTCTTTGCTGGATGTCTGGCAGGAAGGACTGATGATTGCAATCGTCCTGACCTTAATCGCGCGACCCTTGTCGGTAATCCCTGTACTGAAGATTTTTGGCTTTAATGCGCGTGAAATTACCCTAGTATCCTGGGTTGGGTTACGTGGTTCGGTGCCTATTATTCTGGCTATATATCCGCTGATTTATGGTCTGCCTGGTGCCAGTCTTATTTTTAGCGTGGTGTTTTTCGTCGTGTTAATTTCAGCGACAATACAGGGGTCAACATTACCCTGGGTTGCACGCGCTTTAGGACTTACGGAACCGCCTCCTGCGACACCTGCAGCGACACTGGAAATTACTGCTTTAGGCGATGTGGATGCTGACATTGTCGAGTATCAATTGGGCGATACCTCACGGGCTTCTGGTCGCCGTTTATCCCAAATGGCTTTACCTGACGGTACAGTAGTGGCGATGATAACCAGAGGAAACAATGTAATTCCACCTAGGGGATCAACCTTCCTGTATGCTGGCGATCATTTATTTATTGTGATGAAGCCCGATGTGCGTGAGTTTGTTGATCTGGTTTGCTCTGGTGTTGCAGAAGCCAATCATTATGAATTACCTACGGGTGAATTGAAGTTGAAAGGCTACACCAAAGTAGCAGATTTAAAGCACTCCTACGGTATTGAACTCTCTGCTAATGATAATTTGTCATTAGATGAAGTGCTACGTCAGAGCTTGACTGACGAGCCGACCTTAGGTGCAAGTAAAGATTTTGGGGAAGTAATATTGCATGTTCGTGAGATGGTGGGTTCGAGGATTGCGACAGTGGGTATCGTACCGAACTCAGCCAATGAAAACTGATACCAAAACAATAATTTGTAAAAGCATAGTTTCATTGTGGTCAATATAGAGATCACACCTAAGCTCAGTGCATCATTTAATCGCGAATGAGTTTGCATAGGTATCTGTCCGAACTTTTGATAAAATCCAGTCAACGGGTTAGCAATCTTGGTGGACAACCGTCTAACCCGCCAGCCCTCGTAAGAGGGCGTTCCCTCTAATTCATCCTATCCAGCAGTGCCATTTCGGCTTTTCTTAGCCAGAAGATATAAGACTTTTTGCTGTCAAATCCCATTAAGGCCCACTGCTCTTTACACAGATAATGGGCGCGAATGGCGCGTTTACAGTTAATGGATAACTGCTCAACGAGGTGGTCAAAATGGGCGACGTGGGCAGGCACGTTGAGTTCATGCTTTAAGTTGCCACCGCCCAAGGCTTCGCCTAAACGGTCGCAGGCGTAGCGGTTTGAAAAACCCTTGCCCAATTCTTGGTACACCCAATAACAGCCCCAGCGATATAACCCTAACCGTAACGCCTTAATGTTCATCCTCTACTCGGGGTCATCGCTAAAGGCCATTAGCTACCTCATTTATCTTCTTAACCGAAAGCTTAAACACATCAATGCATATCGATGTCACATCGTCATAGGGCGCATTAGTGCGGCCATTTTCCCAACGTTGATAAGTGCTGCGACTGATGCCGTAAATCTCAGCCACTTCGTCTTGGGTCATGCCCCGTAAACGGCGCCCTACTTTCAGTAAATCCGCGGCGCGACTAGCCATAAATCCTCCTGCGTGAAGTCCATAACCCAGTTGTGCTATTTGTTATTGTCATTGTCATAACCACCCCACTAACATTGGCTCGTCCGTCTCAGTGGTCGATTGGCGCATAATCTCGGGCGCCACATCATCAAACCCTAGTGTGATTAAGTGTGTGTGGGAGGTAAATGCCTTAAACCGAATCGTTTCACTCCAATATTGCGCAGTGCGAATGCTCACCGGCCCTACATCGTAAGGGAACAAAACGCTCATACGACGGACATTGAAGCGGTGATCTGCATCGGCGAGGCGTTTTATTGCAACGCGGCGGGCCATTCACAAAAGCAAGCTGACATTGCGCAGCACAATGCTAAGGCCGAAGCCTTTAAACAGCGACTGTTATCACTGCGCCCTGCTCTCACCTTCACGGCGTTTAACAGCACCAAGGAGAAATCGGCATGAAGCAATCTGCAGTCATCAAAGACGCTTTACGCCAGTGTTATACCCTGCCCCGCAAACAAGTCGGCAGCTGCCAACAATTTTTAAAACGACTCGCCGAGGAATTGGCAAAGGAAGGTAAATGATGATTTCGACCCAATCGACCGTGGATCAGCAAATGCAAGTGCCGCTCTTTCTTACCACTAAGGAAGTCATGACACGCTACCGGATTAGCTCATCAGCAACGCTTTGGAAGTGGCGAAGAAACGACGGTTTCCCTGCTCCTATCCATAATGGCCGCCATTACTTAAAAGCGTCGCTCGATAAGTGGGATGAAAAACAGCAAGTCGCGGCTTGAATTGATTTATTAAGCCTTAAGATAAAGCCCCATTTTTGGGGCTTTATTTTTAGACCTTTATCGATGGACTGTTAGGCCATAAACTCATCGCCTTCGACATTACAGCCTTTACTACCGCAGTTAGTGCCTACTGCTACAGCATCAGCGATGATAGCGGCAAGTCCTGTGCCGACCAGTACTATTTGGGCAATTAACAAGACACCATCGGTTGATATCCATGCGACCACTGTCGCGATGAATGATACCGCAGCGACTATGGCTCCAAACCAGCTTAGGCCATTGACGATTGTTTTAATGACGCCTTTAATAAACCCTATATTGAATAGTTGCGAGATAAACTGAAATATCAATGTCGCCTTTTTCAGCGTGGTAGAAGCACTGCTGATACCCGTGATCAGTCTCTCCAAGCCAACAGCTTCAGCCCCCAACGCCTGTACTGCCGCTTTTACCATGCTGTCAGTTCGCATAATGCGTATGCTTGCAAGTTGCAGAGCAAGCAATAACACATCAATACAGAATGTTGCGATTGATTTAGTGCAAGGGGAAATTGCCTCTAGATCAATTGCTTCTATTGCTACACTTTCGTTCTCCGTTAACGTTAAAAAACTTTGCATTTCAGTGGCCGCTTGCATTTCGACATTACTGGGCTGTTGGCCTGTGATTATGGCTGCCACAAGCTTCTCTATCTGTGCAGGTGTAGGTTGTGAGTCTGGGAACCACTGTCCAAGAGTCTCAACTGACTCTTTAAGGACTGCACCTAGATGAAATTGCTCATAAGGTCCGACAGAGGCTTGGCAATTTACGGTACCAAACCCTGCAGCATTAAACGAGGGAGATTGCTCTCCGGCCATACGAAGATAGTTACTTGGAAACGCATTTGACGCTATGGAGGTTAAGACCCCACTGGCGCTGTCGCTTAGAACTGCGACATTGAACTTTTCCCAAGGACCAATCGATGCTTGGCAGTTTACGGTTCCAAATCCATTCCCATTAAAAACTGGCGAAGCTTCACCCGCCATTCGTAAATAGTTACTCGGAAAGGCCATAGACTCAAAGGAGACTGTGCCATCGCCGTTACGAATAGCGTTAAAAATCTCCCATGGGTTTTTATCTGGATCATTTTGGTCTGCCTGACAATTAACGGTACCAAAGCCATTACCATTGAACTGTGGTGAATCCTGTCCAGACATTCTCAATAAGCATTGTGGAAATTGATTGGATCTGATCATAACAGGAAATGTTGAGGGGAATATTGGATCACTATTTGAGGCAGAAGTGTTAAGCGTGCTCATAACAAAAGTCCTTTTTAGTTAACTAACAAAGCTATACATCGTCATTGATAACATAGCGTTTTAATGAGCTGAAAAACTGCATCTAGCAGCCCCTAAAAGAAGGCTGTAGCGATCAGTTCATCATTTTTAAGGTTAGTTCAAATGTGACGTTTAACAAAGGCTCACTTCGCTGGATGTTCAACAACAATCGCGTTAGTGGCAATAGTGAACTGATTGAATCATTCATGCGATATTTTGATGTTTTACCGCCCCACTTTATCGGGCGGCAGCCGAGACATTATGTATTCTAAACCTGCTTGATAGCCTGCGGTTTCTGTTGTGTCACCATTTTTGGCGACTAAATAAGTGGCTTTAAACATCATCAACTTACAGACGGTTAGATAATAAAAATCATCGTCTTGCTTGAAAGCACAAAACTTTTTCCACGGTATGGTGATGGATTTACCGCTAGGGGGCACAAACGTTAGCCTCGAGGCTGTGGCGGTCACTGTGTGGCGCCCTTCTAGGCTCGCAAGGCTCTGTAAAGTTGTGTTTTCAATCGTTCGATCCAGAGTGGTTATCTTGCCTGCAAATTTGTTAGCTTGATTTTCGGCGATGTTTTTTAATACAAATTTCCACACAAGAAGGTAAGTGATAGCGCAAATTGCGATTGCGATATATGTCTCTGGGGAGTGAATTTCTACGAAAAAATAAAACATTAGTAACGGGGATAATAACGGGACCCATAGGAGTAATGCACGAATGATAAGGGCATATAACCACTTAGCTAAACGAGCATTCTTTGCAATGCGTGCTGAATTTATTCTTTCCGCGATTGTGATTAACTGTTCCCGCGTGATTAAAAATTTTAGTTCCATGACGTCCTTGCTTAACGTTAATCCGAACACTGTGCCAAGTGCATGATTAATTGAGTTGAAATGACTAAACCATAAATAAAGCTAATATTGAACAGATAACAGTTTACCTTGTGTCGAATTGAGCTCCAATGCACCTAATTACAAAGGGGTGTTTCTGCTGCACTGCAACGCAACTGATTTACATACTGAATAAGCTCACCATTTTCTGCTGTCAGCGACAAACATGCCTACCCCTTCTTTCTAACACGACAATTTTTCTAACACGACTATTTTGCTATCACCCAGAGCGGCCAATCTCAGCTTATTTGTCCATTGTTCATAGGCCTCAGTTTGATCATCTAACCAATCATGTTTGTTGTACACCGCCATCACCCCGCCTAATAGATGGCCTAGCATCTTCTCTGCCACATGGGGCAACACCCCAGCTTCTAACATTCTGGTCGATAATGTGCGTCTAAAATCCTGAATACGCCAGTCAGGGATTTCTAGCCTTAGTTTGATCTCGCAGACCAGCTTATTTACTGAAGCGATGTTGCCTGAGCGCTTAAGATCGTTTGCTGCGGGAAAACTCCATAGTGAGTTATAGAGGTTCCACTGTTCTTGCAATATGTCGAATAAGGCGGGACTGATTGGCCTCCGGATTGACAAATTAGTTTTGCTATTATTTATCGGGAAGGTCCAGACCATCGACTCAAGGTCAAAATCAGCCCGTTTGGATTTTAATATTTCTGATATACGCCCCCGTTAGTAAACATGCCTTGATAGCATTGGTTACTGCTTTGGTCGCGCGGCATTTATCAAGCTCACGGATGATTTTGCCACACTCTAGAATGGTGAGTACTCGCGAACCGACTTTGGGCGCGGAGCCCACATCACTGACTCGTAATTGAAGAACATCAACAAGCGACATCATTTGTCGGCGAACGGACCAGCTAAGTACCGTCTTTAACTGTTTGAGTATCTCACCTGCGGTGACTCGACTATGAATTGCCTTTTTATCGAAAAATCTATCCACTCGCCGAGTGTGATACTTTCGACTTTGCGATCAGCAAAAGCATCATAGAGATGTGCTCTAAAGCAGGATTGCTACGTAGCAACAATGCTCGGCTTAAGTGCTGCACTTCGCGCCGATAAAAACTGTTCACAACAATCCCTCAGTGTTGTCTGGTCCACAAATGTGTTGCGCTGTTTCCAAAACGCATAGGGATCTATAATATTTACCCATGAATTTAGTCACACAGGAACCAGCTTACGTGCGTCAGTAAGCTCTAAATCCGGGTAACGACCAAAAGTTAAGCACCCTGATGGATTATCAATCCTAAATCGATACTGCCATGTTATAGTCCCTGCAGGGGTAATACGAACGCTTAAGCCGTCGCGGTCTGCAAGCTCTGGTTTCTCTAAATATGGTTTGCCGTTTATTGCACGTAACCAATTGTCAGATAAAGACATTTTAATTCCCCTGTGTACATGTGATTTTAGCTAATCTGACGCAGAACCCAATATATACAGATTATGTACTCACATCGAAGAGCTGCATACTAAATTGATGTGAATGACAACGAATCCAATTAAAGCAATTTAACTACTGATAACATGAAGTTACATGCTTTAGAGAACGAAAATAAATGAAGATGAAAGACGATAAAGCAGGGTCGATTTTTTGGCACGACTACGAAACATTTGGAGCGAACCCAGCGAAAGACAGACCCTCGCAATTTGCTGGTATTCGCACGGATTTAGATCTCAATATCATCGGCGAGCCTGAGACATTCTATTGTAAGCAAGCCACTGATTATTTGCCGTCTCCGGAAGCAATATTAATCACAGGGATCACTCCACAGTTAGCTAATTTAAAAGGCATCCCTGAAACTGAGTTTATGGGACGAATTCAAGCGCTATTTAGCCAACCAAACACTTGTGTTGCAGGTTATAACTCACTGCGTTTTGACGATGAAGTGACCCGTTATGGCTTTTATCGGAACTTTATCGATCCCTATGCCCGTGAATGGCAAAATGGCAACTCTCGTTGGGATATCATTGATTTAGTGCGCGCTTGTTATGCATTTAGGCCCGAAGGTATTAACTGGCCGACAAAGGAAGATGGCTCTCCGAGTTTTAAGCTAGAACATCTTACCCAAGCGAATGGTTTAAGCCATGAGAAAGCCCATGATGCTATGTCTGATGTGTATGCGACCATCGCTATGGCAAAACTCATTCGCGAGAAACAGCCTAAGTTATATCAGTACTATTTTGACCTGCGCCGTAAGCAAGCGGTTAGCGATCAAATCGATGTGCTCAATATGCAGCCTTTGGTTCACGTGAGCTCTAAAATTAGTGCGCGCAATGGTTGTGCAACGTTGATCTCACCCGTAGCGCACCATCCTACTAACAAAAATGCCGTTATTTGCGTTAATTTAGCCATGGATTTAACGCCGCTATTCGAGCTAGATGTCGAGCAAATTAAAACGCGCATGTATACGTCAAGGGCTGATCTTGCCGAAGATGAATTACCTATCGCAGTAAAACAAATTCATCTTAATAAGTGCCCTTTTATCACCTCGGCAAAAATCCTCAGTGATGAGCATGCCGCTCGTTTAGGCATAGATAAAGAATTTGCCAGAGAGCAGTATAAACGCCTAAAACGTCACCCAGAATTACGCGAAAAACTGGCGCTATTATTTGAGCACGATGACAGCAGAGCGACCACAGATCCCGATTTGATGCTGTATTCTGGTGGGTTCTTTAGCCAAGCTGATAAAGCAAAAATGGAAATCATCCGTCATACCCTACCGCAAAATCTAGCGGCGTTAGATTTGCAGTTTGATGATCCACGTATTCCTGAGATGCTGTTTCGTTACCGCGCCCGTAATTACCCTGAACTACTCGATGATACAGAGTCGCAGCGCTGGCGTGAATTCTGCCAAAGTCGCTTAGCCGATCAAGACTACGTACTTAAATTAGAAAATTTGCTACAAGAAACACAAGCGGATGAGACTAAGCAAAAGCTACTTGCTGCCCTTTGTCATTATTTGCGTGAACTTTAAATTGTGTAAATTCAAGCTTAAGTCTTTTGTTTTATAGTCTTAAGCTTATTTGTGTGCACCAATAGACTCACTCTATACGTGAGTAACATAAGTTTATCACTCTCAATAGCACTGACATTGACAGCGTATAAACGCGAGCTAACTCGCATTTATGCTGTAACAAAATTACTAGAATGTTCTTCCATGAACTTAACAAATAAGGAATAGGGAAATGCAAGATAGATTCATTCGTAGCATAACCCAACTGCCAACGCCGTTAGCCGATGCACTTATCCCAATGTTGCACCAGAATTTTGCTGGACACATTGATGCGCAGCAACTTGCTACGCTAACAAGTGCAAGCAAAATGACCGAAGCAGAAGTGTTATTAGCATTACTGCCGATAGCAGCGGCATTGGCCAAACCGCCTATCAGTGAGTTTTATGTCGGCGCGATAGCCAAAGGTAAAAGTGGCGATATCTACATGGGTGCCAACTTAGAATTACCCGGTGAAGCGTTATTTCATTCTGTACATGCAGAACAAAGCGCTATCAGCCACGCATGGCTCAGTGGTGAAAGCCAAATTGTTGATATCATAGTTAATGCCAGTCCTTGCGGTCATTGTCGTCAGTTTATGAATGAACTGGTTGAAGGGAGCAAGATCAGCATTCATCTACCCGCACAGGAAAGCCATCCTCTGGCCTATTATTTACCCTATGCTTTTGGGCCAAAAGACTTAAATGTCACTTCGCCCTTAATGGCCAAGCAACAAACTGAATTTGCACTAGATAGTGCCGATCCTATGATCATAGAAGGCTTAGATCATGCCGGTTTAAGCTATGCACCTTACACCCAAAGTTTTGCCGCCGTGGTATTAGAAACTCACGATGGTGCAACCTATTGCGGTCGCTACGCAGAAAATGCGGCATTCAATCCCTCTATGCTGCCCATGCAGATGGCCTTATCAAATCTGGCACGCCACAATCGTGAGTTTAGCGATATCAGCCGTGCGGTTTTAATTGAGTCATCTCAAGGAAAAATCAGCTTAGTTGGCGCGACTATGGATGCGCTCCATACCGTTGCCGCCATCGAACTTGAGCACATAGTGGTAGATCCAGTGTAACGTCTGCTTCAAATGCCAAGGGGGTTTCAGAATGCCAACGGCGAAATACGTTTATGCATATTTCGCCGTTCGATTATCCACTTAAAGCTTAAAAATCAATTATCGTAGGTAATTCTGACGGCTAATCATGCACCATCCTGTCTTCTACTAACCGCGTCATTGAACTTAGCCAGATACTCCCCCTTACGCTCCTCCATCCTGATAAAACAAGCTTGCCGCTCCACTTCCGACATAACGCGCCATGCTAAAATTTCATCAAGATGCCTGAAACAACCTAAACAAATATCTTGCTGATCTAAACAACAATTTCGAATACAAGGAGTGACATTAGGATCATTCTGACCAGACGGCATATTCATTGCCACAAGGTTCAACAAAATGGAATCGACGGCCTCCCGGAAAACTAAAGATGTCAGCTGTGATAATGCCACCAGCTGTTACGACAGCCGTCAGAGTCAATTCTAAGTTCTGGCTGTAGATCACAATCAGCGGGCAACCTTTTGCGAGGGTGAAATTCACATCGGCTTGATAGAATCCCCCAGTAATGCCGACATCCATAAAGCAACTGTATTCAGGGCCATAATCGACATAGGTCCATCCAAAAACCTGGCTAAAAAAAGCCTTAGAACTCGCAATGTCGCGACTTGGGATTTCCAAATAATTGATACTGTGGTGACGGTTCATAGACTTCCTTGCTATTTAATCAGGACACAAAATGATGAACATAAAATGCGTAAGTAAAAATGGGAGCCAAAGCTCCCATTCTATTCGCGGCTTTAACTCAGGTTAACCTTGGATTAAGGCTGCGGCAAGTCCAATCAGACCGCCAAACACGCCGCCCCAAATCACTAACCAACCTAAGTGCGTTTGGATCATGTCCTGAACGATTTGTTTCACCATTTGCGGTGTTAACTCGTTTAATCTTTGCTCCACTATGTTAGCAATTTTAGTTTGCAGATCGGCCATCACATTTGGCTGTTCAATTTCTTGTTTCAGCAACTCGTGAAATGCATCGCTTTGTGCCATTTCAACTAAAGAAGCTTTCATCTTCACAATAAACGGCTCTTTTAACGGCAATAAGGCATCTGTGCCACCAAACATAGACAACATGCCGCCAAAGGAAGATTGGGCGACTGTGCTAATTAACGCATCAAAAGAAGGCGCTAAATCAACCTTTTCAATCACTGGCGCCAAGTCTATTTTACTCAGCCCTTCTTTTTCAGACAGGAATCGGTCGATATTTTCAGTGGTAAAAAACTGTTTCATCATCAAATGAGCAATACCCGCCTTAAACTCTTCAAAACGAGAAGGCACAACTCCCGAACCATAGAGTCCGGGGACTTTCTCAAACAACATATAAACTGCAACCCAGTTGGTAATTGCACCCGATAAAGCAAATAATCCGACATTCAGGACAATTGCCGAATTCATCAGGTAACCCACAACGACCAAAGCAGCCGCCAATAAATTCGTCACTAAACTCTTATTCAATCTCATATCCCCTAAGGTGGCATCGATAAGATGCAAAACTCGCCTATATTAACAAGTTAACGGGAGTCAGGTCTAACACTCAAACCACAGTAAACAAACCCGTTTTAAAATCTGTTTTCAGTGCTAAGTCTTGGCGCAAGTGGCAAGATGAAGCCCATCAACTAAGCCGCAGCGCCACTGAGCCACAAGAAGCTGATTAGCCAGTACCAAATAAAGTGAATCTCCTTGTAGAACATTAAGTTAATTTAATGTTCTACAACCTAAAAAAGCAAAAATTTTAATTTACCGTCTGTGAATTATCAACTTGCCTCAACTACACTCAATCAAGATAACGCACAAAAAATATGGCTCAGAATACAGCTGGCACTGAACACTGACAGTTAACCTCGACTCAATACACAAAATTTACCCCAAATAGAATAAAGGATGCGCTTATGGAATCGGCTTTTAACACTGCAGGGGCGTTAAGTTGGCATGAATTGACAACCAATAATACCGAAGAAGCTATGCACTTCTATGCTGAGATTTTTGGTTGGCACTTTAAAACCGTCAAAATGCCCCACGGTAATTATCATATTATTGAAAATCAGGGCGTCAGCATTGGGGGGATCACCGATAGTTTGCTCCCAATGCTTCCCTCACATTGGACTGGCTACATTACCGTTAACGATGTCGATCAAGTCGCTATCAGCGCAAAAAAACTTGGCGGGGATATTCTGTTTGGTCCTGAAGATATACCCGAAGTAGGCCGTTTTTGTTGGATAAAAGATCCACAAGGCGCCATTATTGCAGCGATTAGTTATTTAAATCGCTGATCAAAAATAGCCTCCAATATAGCGAGTATTGACGACTCAAATCATCAGCCATAAGCTGAAACACATGTAGTTATCAATGTAGATGATAGGTTACCACTCAGGAATGTCTTAGATAAGAAGACGTTATTGTCTGTGTAATACCAAGATTTCATTGGTAAAAATATAAATAATTTCTGGAAACCTTAGCGTTATTCGCTAGAATGTCCGTACTTATGGAAGTTTTTCCCTGTCTTATGCATTGGAGCCTTGATATTAATGCTGACCCAGTTATCGCAATTCAGACACTCTTTTTTTGCCCTCCCAAGATACCTGCGAGTGATTATTTACCTAACAGCAGTCTACCTTAGCTATGTCTGCACATTAGGTTTAATCCTCCCCTATGCGATAACCACGCTGGCACCAGAAAAACTCTCAACTCTGCTCGGTCGTCCCGTCACCCTCGGTGATATACGCATTAACCCTTTTAATTTCAAAGTCGAAATCGACCAACTGGCCATTAAAGAAAAAGACGACAAACCTTTTGCTGGCATTGCACAAGTCCAATTCGAAATACACTTTTGGCGATCTGTTTTTAATCGCGCCGCCGTTATCGAAAACATACACATACAAGCGCCCTACGCACATATCATTCGCGTGGAGAAAAAAGGGAAAGCTGGATTCAACTTCGACGATATTCTGCAGACCCTGAACGAGCATTCATCCACGAGCACAGAAACAGCCCCCACAGAAGCCAGTTCACCCGTTCGTGTCCTGCTCAGCCAATTTGTGTTAGATGCGGGACAATTTAACTTCGATGACAAAATTACCCATGCTCAAGTGAACTACCCCAATATCAATCTAAAACTCAGTTCCCTTGATACTGAATATTTGATGGCGGCATCATCGGCATCGATAACACCAGCCATAAAAGTAAACAAAGTTGATAATACGACACCAAACGCCCAATCAACGTCTGACTCACCCATTGTGCCTATCAAGCACAATCACTATGCGATACAACTCAGTGATGATCATGCTGGTGAAATCAGTTTGCAGGGGCAATTCCAATTGTTCCCGCTAAAAGTTGCGGGTGACATCCAAGTCGCCAAACTCAAACTGACACCACTATGGCGATTTATCGACGATCAATTTAATCCCGTCCTCACGGATGGCGAGCTCAGTATTAAAACTCAGTATCAAGTGGATCTTGCCGAGAATGGCGAGTTACAAGTCATCAGCAACAATGGCCAGTTTATTGTTGAAAAACTTAACATTAACGACAAAGATCGCTCAGTGGTAAAGCTCCCCATGTTAGCCCTCGACGGCATTTCAGCCAACTTGAAGCAGCAGAAAGTGCATATCAACAAACTCCACAGCGATGGCCTAACAATGAGTGCCATTTTGAACCAAGACGGGCTCGATCTTGTTGGCTTATTCATGCCTAAATCGTTAAGCGCCTCCACAACGACTACGCAGCCGGTTGCTAAACCAACCGATGCTAAATCGCTAGAACGCGTACAAGTTGCGCAAGTCGAAGAAAAACGTCAAATAGCAGAGACTGCCACTGGTCCAAGCGATAGCGCAAACAAAGCAACGGAAAGCGAATTAGCCGCAACTAACGAGAGTGATAAAACAGAACAAAAGACAGAAGCAACCGCAAATGTCACCACTGATGCCACTAAAGAAACCGCTGCAGAAGTCGCTTCTGAGGCAGATCCTCTGCTGCCAATCAAGCAAACACCAGTAACGACGTCAACTGACACTTGGTTAGTGCAACTCGATGCGCTCAATATTGAAAACTATGACCTTAATCTATCGGAACAAAAGCTAACGGCCACACCGCAGCAATGGCGAGTGTATCCGCTTAATTTTTCAACTAAGGTCATAACGAGTACCTTAACCGCTCCGATTGAATATGAGCTACAACTCAGCCTCAATGGTCAAGGTACTTTGTGCTCTCAAGGCCAAGTCGATGTGACGGGCGAAACCATAGATGCCAATATCCAACTCGATAAGCTGGCGTTAACCCAATTTCAGCCCTATTTAGCGCCCTACGTGAATATCCAGCTCAAGAGCGGTCTATTAAGCTCAGCAGGCAAGCTGACCGCCGATGCTAAAGGCAAAGCCATTTACGGTGGCAGTGTTGAGCTCGATGATTTAGCTATTCATGACAAATTGCGTAATGCTCCACTGGTCAAATGGCAAAAGATGAATATCAATCAACTGGATTTTGACCAACAGAAAAATCAAATCAAAATTGATCACTTAGCCTTTAATCAACCCTACGCCAAAGTGGTGATAGCCAAAGATAGAACCACTAATATCAGCGATCTTATCGTTGAGGCTCCGGCTGCAAATAGCAAGACAACTAAAAACACAACCACAGCCAGTGCTAAGCAAACCGAGCTGCAAACGGCAAGCAAGACAACGCCTGAGTTAAACCTCGATATTCAAAAAATTAGCTTTAGCCAAGGCTCAGCTTACTTTGCCGATAACTCACTGACACCAAACTTTGCCTCAGGGATTGAGTTACTTGAAGGTAATATCACTCACTTGTCGTCAACGCCAGGGACTAAGGCCTCGGTCGATATCAAAGGTAAGATAGACAAGTATGCGCCTGTAACTCTAAAAGGCGATATTAACCCTTTGCTAGATATGCCATATTTAGATCTCGATTTAGTCTTTAAGAGCGTTGAGTTAACCTCAGTCAATCCTTACTCAGGCACCTATGCGGGTTACTACATAGATAAAGGGCAGCTATCACTATCGCTGAACTATCAACTCGATAAGAACAAGCTCAAGGGCAGTAACCATCTGGTCATAGACCAACTGAAACTTGGTAAACCCAGTGACAGTGACCTTGCCACTAGCTTACCCATCACGCTCGCGATTGCCCTGCTGCAGGACCGTAACGGCGTGATTGATTTAGGTATGGAGGTCTCAGGCGATTTAGACTCACCCAGCTTTAGTGTCGGCAGCATCATAATGACGGCGATTACCAATGTGATCACTAAAGCCGTCACTGCGCCCTTCACTTTCTTAGCTGGACTCATAGGTTCTGACGAAACCTTAGATAAGATAAGCTTTGCCGCAGGCAAATTCAGCCTAAGTGAAGATGAGCAAAAAAGTTTAGACAAACTCGCTAGCGCCTTACTCGACAGACCTATGCTCAAGCTCAGCGTTGAAGGGGAAGTCGATGCCATCAATGACAGCCAAGCCATTGCTGAGCGCATCATGAAGCGTAAATTGGCTAAATTAGCCAATATTGAATTTAGTGCGTTACCTGATGATTTAAGTCCGAGTCAATTCCCGACCCAAGGGCCGCTTGCCGATGCGCTAGTAAAGCTTTATGAACAAGAAGTTAAAGCCGATCCTGCCCAAATCAAAGACACTGTTATCGCAGAGGCCAAAGACGCGCAGCTTTCCGATGACGAAATCACCACCCGCTGGCATATCGCGTTATATAATCTGTCGGTAAAAGCGCAGAATGTTAACGATGGCATGTTGGGTAATTTGGCCCAAGAAAGAGCAAAAGCCGTTAAAGCTTACCTAGTGGACGTGAAAGAAATTGCCCCAGAGCGGATCTTCTTGCTCGAAAGCCGAGTGAGTTTAACCCAGAATGCAGCCCAAGTGAGTCTCACCATTGATGCTCAATAACTCAGCCAATTAACTGCTTTTTATATAAAACTAAGCCCGCTAAAGTTCGACTTTAGCGGGCTTTTACCTTATGGCTAAGCGTCATAACCAATCAAAAAACCATTCTTCTACAATCAAATCATCTATCTGTTAATTCACTCTAAAATGTTGGCCGTGCTTGGTGCCATAGGTTACACTCTGCGACCTTTATACAACTGAGATCACAGTTTTTAAACGACTGGGTCTCAGACTCGCCGCACGCTTTCTGTGGCGCCATGACGCACAAATGTTCTTCCACAAAAATTATCATTAAGGTCAATAACATGTTTATCATTCGCTGGATTTTAGGCAGGATTATTCTGTTTTTAAACTTCGTATTTAGCCCTAAGAAGCGCCAACGTCCACTGGCTGAGCAACAAAAAATTGATGCTCAAACTCAAGCATTAGCCCTGTATCAATATCCTGCATGCCCATTTTGTGTAAAAGTCCGCCGTGCAATGCGTCGCCAAGGACTCAACATAGTGACCCACGACGCTAAAAAAGCGCCGCATAAAGATGAACTCATCGCTCAAGGCGGCAAACAGCAAGTGCCTTGTCTGCGGATTGAAGAAAACGGTCAAGTACAGTGGTTATATGAATCAAAAGAAATCATTAACTACTTAGACCAACGCTTCGCCTAAATCACGGCGCAACGGTCAGCGCAAATATACAAGTAAGTGCGTCCAGTAACCTTTTCAATCGTCTGTTCTATGGGCCCTTACAAAGGGCTTTACGTTGGAATGACGAGGTTTCGGGCGCAGTTCTTTTATTGCGTTGTTTTATCGCATTTACTTACGCCACAAATATTCACGGTCAGAATAATCAAATAACCACTGGGGCTGATACACCACCAATAGCGTCACCGCCATACCATTAAGCAATGCCTCTGGGAATGCCAGCAAAGGGATGAGTATCAGGTAGTCGTCTACTAACACATTCCAATCGTAATCCGCTGCAGACCACAACCACATCGCCCAACTCAATTGATGAAACACAGTTGAGAGGCCCGCATTGATAAAACCACCGACGAAGATGAATACAAAAATATGTTTAGGAAATAAATGGTAACTGCGACTGTATAGGATAAAACACAGAAACAGCGGCACAGCCATAGCGAACAAACTAAAAGCACCAAAATCAGCGGGCTGCTTTAATACAAAAAGACTAAAAAAAGCGCTCGGCAATAGCAACACTAGAGTCGCAAGACGCCAGCCGAACATCAGCATACAAGTGACAATTCCCAGAAAATGCAGATGCAACCCAGTTTGGATACTGGCATTTAGCGACCACAGCGCATTGATCCCCACCAACGTCAGCAACAAACGTAATTGGAGATGTTTATCCCGCCGGAGCTGCACTAACTCTTCTTTTGGCCATATGGCGTAGATCCATAACGCCAAGAACATAAGGCATATACCTTGAGTCAGGCTCATATCCCATTCGATTTGCGCCCATTTATTTGACCAAAACGCCAACATTACTCGCCCATCCTTAATCCATTACACCTATCGGCGCGTACTCAGCCTATGAGAATGCCATAAATCCATGAACTTTAGGGCCATATTAAGGTATTCTTCTGTCAGTTAATAACCTAAGAGTTAAATTTGATTATGCCGTTTCGATATCTCAGCCTTGCCATCTTAAGTTGTTTCTCGCTCATCGCCTGCAGCAGTGCGCCAATTGACCCGAGTGAACTCGCCGGAAAATTACGGGATAAGTTAACGACGGATATTAAAAGCGATGGCCTTAAACTCTTCAGCTACAAAGCGCGGCTGGTCGATGAAAAGTCGACAATGAATGAGACAGACCGCCCTTTTCCACACGAGGCACGCATACGTAATATGCAAGATCCCCGTGAGCAACGTCGCGCGATGCAAGATCTACAGGACTCATTAGAAATTTGGGGGAGACAGGTTGATTTAGGTTTAATCAAAACCCTTGAAATGACGGGTTATTGCCGCGAAGGTTATATTGAATTAAGCCGAATTATCGAGCCTGGTCGAGGAGAAATCCGCGGTGAGTGCCAAGAGGGGGCAACCAATGCTGATAAACACAAATTTATGAGCTATTAACTAAACTCAATTTATGAGCTATTAACTAAACTCAAAGTAATGAAGAAACGTGCACAGTTACCAATACAAAAAACTTAAATCGGCTAAAAATAGCTAAAACGATAATAATAAGCATGCGCGTATGAGACAATACGCGCATTCACATCACACTAAACTGATTCGGTCAGTGGCACAGCACGATTTTCCAATAACACAGGGATACCTTCAGTGATCGGATAAGCAAGTTTATCTGCCTTACAAATCAACTGCTGCGTCGTTTTATCGTACTCAAGTTTTCCCTTACACACAGGGCAAGCCACTATATCTAACAATTTTTTATCGAATGCCATGGAAGTTTCCTTATTTAGCTGCAGCCACTTCACGAAGACGTGCGAGCAGCTGTTCATCAAATTGTGGGGATAGCTTGGCATCGACCGCCAAATACCACCAGTTTTCTTGTGCAAAATCGCGACATTTAACCGCATCTTTTTCTGTCATCAACAGTGGCAAGCGTTGGGCTAAATCACCTAACTGGGTTTTATCGTAGGCCTGATGGTCATCAAAACCATGGCAGAAGGCCAGTTGATAGCCTTGTGCGCGCAACGATTCAAAGAAACGCGCTGGATTACCTATGCCCGCCATCGCAACGAGCGGCAAAGACTTATCGAAAGTATATTCACCAGACGTCGCATCACATTTAACAGGCTTCACTGCCGTAGGTGTCAGTTGCATTTCGAACTGCCCTTTTGCCGCTGGGCCGCCATTACTAACGATAAAATCCACGGTATCGAGACGCCACGCGCCTTCACGCAATGGACCTGCTGGCAATAGCAAGCCATTGCCTAAACCGCGCTGACCATCAATCACCACCAGCTCAATATCGCGTGCCAGAGCATAATGCTGTAGGCCATCGTCACAGATGATGACATCAACACCAAACTCAGCAATAAGCGCATTAGCCGCATCGACCCGTTTAGCACCAACCACCATGGGCACTTGAGTACGCGCCACTATCATGGCAGGTTCATCACCCACCTCTGCCGCACTTGCACCTAAGCAAACCGATTTAACGCCTTGAATATCAACACCGTAACCACGACTGATCACACCGGGGTGAAATCCATGTTGGCGCAGTAATTCAATCAGATAAATCACAGTTGGCGTCTTACCGCTGCCACCGACGGTAATATTACCGACGACGATGACAGGTACAGGCATTGCAGTTTGTGATTTCATCCCGAGGTGAAACAAAGCGCGGCGCACATAAGTGATAACCGCGAATAAGCCAGATAAAGGTAACAAGAGCCATCGCAGTGGATGGCCCTGATACCAAATTTTATTCACTAAGGCCTGCATCTAACTACCAAATTGCATTTGGTATAATTTGGCGTACATACCATCTAATTCCAATAGTGTTTGGTGCGTCCCGCGCTCGACGATACGCCCCTGATCGACCACTAAAATCTGATCGGCACTTTCGATGGTCGACAACCTGTGGGCGATCACTACAGATGTGCGGTTTTGTCTGAGGTTATCTAACCCTTTTTGAATGGCTTTTTCTGACTCAGTATCCAGTGCGGAGGTCGCTTCATCGAGGATCAACACAGGCGCATCACGTAGCATAGCGCGCGCAATCGCAATCCGCTGCCTTTGACCACCGGACAATAACACACCATTCTCACCCACTTGGGTATCAAGGCCTTGGGGCAGCTGATCAATAAACTCCATCGCATAGGCCAAGGTCGCAGCTTCAATGATCTGCTCACGAGTGGCTTCACCTGGGTAGGCGTAAGCGATGTTATTGGCTATCGTGTCATTGAACAAAGTCACCTGTTGCGATACCAGTGCCACTTGATTACGCAGCGATTTTAGCGAGTAATCGTAGATGCTGACGTCATCAAGCAGAATATCGCCGGATTCAAGGCCCGTATAAAAACGGGTCACTAAACTCGCAATAGTCGACTTACCTGAGCCAGAACGTCCAACTAAGGCTAAGGTTTGTCCAGGTTTGACTTCAAAATCGACATTCTCAAGTGCACGACGATCTTGGCTGTCATAGGTAAAACACACATTATCAAAACGTAAATGCCCCTTAGCACGCTCGACAGTATAAGTTCCCGTATCGGACTCAGGCAGCGTATCCAGTAATTCAAACACTGTGGTACAAGCCGCAATACCCCGTTGAAATTCGGCATTCACTCGGGTTAAGTTTTTGATGGGTTGTAACATGGCCATCATGGCACCAAGAATCGTCGCGAAAGTACCCGCGGTAAGATCGGCTTTCATGCTGTCTAAGCTTGCCGCATAAAGTACAAAGGCTAAGGCGAATGAACCAATAATCATGATCAGAGGCTGACTAATGGCTTGTGCCACAGCTAACTTCATATTTTGATGGCGGTTTTGATCGTTTACTTTAGCAAAACGGGTTGCTTCGGTTTCCTGTCCACCAAAGGCCAATACGTTTTTATGGCCTTTAATCATTTGCTCCGTAGTCGCACTCACCCCGCCCATGGCGGTTTGAATTTGCTTAGAGACCTTGCGGAAACGACGACTAACCACCGCAATGACCATGCCCATGATAGGACCAATCACAAGAATACAGAGGGATAGCTTCCAAGAGTTATAGAACATCAGCACCAGCATACCAAACACAGTCACACTATCGCGGACGATGGAAATCAAAGCACTTCCCGATGCTCGAGCGATTTGCTCAGTATCAAAAGTCACTTTTGAGATCAAGTTACCGGTATTTTCCTTATCCATATAACTGACAGGCAGGCTCAGATAATGCTCAAACACTTGCTGACGCATGTCCATGATCAAACGTGCACTCATATATGAAATGCCGTAAGTCGAAACAAAGTTAGCAAAGCCACGTAGGGAAAACATAACGATAACCACAAGCGGCGCCATCATAAGCACGTCGTTGTTTGCGTGAAAACCTTCACTGGTTGGCAATGCTATGCCGTTGGTCACCGCAGCAGGTGCGCCGCCGGAGAAACCCTTATCAATAAAGGGGCCGATGAAAGCGATAAAGGCGGCATCGACGAGACCATAAATAATTAATCCCGCAACTGAAAGCATAAACATGCCTTTCATCTGTTTTATATAGCCCAGTAATCGTTTGAAAACTGTCCACATTTCGTCTTTAGGAGATGTTGTCATTGATAACACTAAATTATGGCAAAGTAGGCATTCTACTCTGGATTAATCAAGTCACCAAATCTAAACAGAGAGTTGTACCAAAATGGCGCTAAATCACCACGATAGGTCTTAACCTCTCGCTCAGACTGCTGAAAAATCACACTAATCTGCCCTTCTATACCTGTAGTTAGGCCCATAATCTCCCGTTGCTGATACCGTTCAACCACTGTGGATTTTGGAAATCCCCAGCGATTAGCAAAACCAGCAGGAAACAAGACTAACTTGGGGGCAACAGCATCAATAAAGGCTTCAGTTGACGAGGTTTTACTGCCGTGGTGGGGCGCAACGAGCACTTCACTTTGTAACTCATACTCACCACTTAGGGCACGACTTAATAGCGAAGTTTCGATTTGCTTTTCGATATCCCCCGTAAGCAGTAGACTCTGCCAGTCATCATCAATGCGTATGACACAGGAACCGTTATTACCCGCTAACGCTTGAGGCGGAGAAAGCAAATTCAAGCTCAGCCCTTGCCATTGAATCTGCTTTGGACGGCAATCTTGGCCGCTCAAGCCAGCCACGTCTGTGATCACTAAAGCCTTAGGGTAAGCCTCAATCAAAACAGGGGCACCACCGGCATGATCGTTATCGCTATGGCTGATAACAATATAATCAATCTCTTGAATGCCTTTAGCTTTTAGGAAAGGTAATATCACCCGCTCCGCATAACTAAAGTCATCACCAAAGGCGGCACCGGTGTCGTAAACCAGCCCTCTACCATTCTTTTCAATAACCACAGCTAAACCTTGGCCCACATCCAGTAAATGCATAGCCCATCGATTATTTTGAAAGGGTGACCACAGCGTAATACAGAAAAGCAAAGTGGGAATAAACAGTAAACTCAGCAGGCTTAACCAAGAAGTATAATTTTTATTTTTAGGCACATAGCGCCATAACACACCACCGATGAGCGCGTATAACCCCAAGGCTAATATCGTATCTGAAAGCGCTAACCAATGGGCTGGCAATTGCTGGCTTATGTCTAGCAACTGCGCATAGGGTGATAAACTCCAATCACTTAGGCGAAGCAGTCCCAACCAAGAGAACCCAAACGCAGTTCCAAACCACCAGCATATAAATCCCGCCATGGCTAATGGGATAACAACAAAACTAAACCATGGCACAGCTAGGATATTCATCCACAAGCTGTGTAAACTCACACCACCAAAGAGTGCTCCTTGCAGTAATCCAAGCCCAAGGCTCAAGCGCCACTGGATGGCCCAAAATTGCAAAAGCCCCGCACCTACACGCGTCCTTCGAGACGACACAGCCGTAAACTCTTTGGGCTGGATGACTAAGGTATATAAAATCACCCCTAAAGCACAAAACGACAGCCAAAATCCCGCACTTAAACAAGCAAGCGGGTCGAGTAACAATACGACAAACAATGCAAACAGCAAGCGCTCCCACGCAGTAGAAAATCGCTTTAATAAACTCAGTAGCATTAACAGTAAAATCATCATGAGTGCACGCTGAGTCGACACACCAAAGCCTGCAAGATATGCATAAAATGCGGCGCCTATACCTGCCGCGACTAACGCAAAAGTCATATTACGTCGACTCTGATGTGACACAAAACGACTCAATCCAAACAAAAGGCAAGCGTATACCCATGCCGCAACAACGGAGAGGTGCAAACCGGAAATCGCCACTAAATGGCCAGTGCCAGTCTGCCTTAGTGCTTGCCAACGAGCTTGTGAGATCAAATGCTTATCCCCCAAAAGCAAGGCGAGTAAAATGTCACCTTGAGGTAAAGAGGCTAATTCAGGTGTCAATGCGCTTATGAGGTCATTACGCAATGAAGGCGAAACCGCAAGTAACTGCGCCTCAATCACTCGTCCTTTACCGACAACATGTTGACTGATTAATTGTTTTTGTTCGTTGTAGCCGCCTTGATTTAGCACGCTAGCAATGCTCTTAGGTGTCAACGTAAACAGCCAAACCTGACCCACATCGACTTCTGGCGGATCTTTCCACGTGAGTCGCAATTTTGCGTTTGGCCCT
Organism: Shewanella sp. SM71; assembly: GCF_025653905.1. Taxonomy (NCBI): domain Bacteria; kingdom Pseudomonadati; phylum Pseudomonadota; class Gammaproteobacteria; order Alteromonadales; family Shewanellaceae; genus Shewanella; species Shewanella sp. SM71. Next base: position 154,365 of record NZ_JAKKRW010000007.1, on the reverse strand, counting down.
AAGATTAAATTTGGTTTAATGAGCGATATATCCAAACTTAGCCAGTCGCTGTTTCGACTAACTAGTGATATGATTTCGCCCCTTACCTGTATAGGTTGTTGTAACACTGGCAAATCCTGCCTAGATAATCCTAAGCAAAAACCAGTTAGCCATGCTACCGCAAAGAGCCCACCTGCACAGACAGGGATTTTTCGGTGTAAGATTAACGCCCCAACAACAAGGTAGGGTATGTAACTGACTGGCGGCAGCGAAGGCCATAACATCGCTGATAACAAGATGGCACTAAAGCCAAACATGAATCGATTCATAGTGAATTAAGTTAAGACAGCAATTTCAGCATATGCCAAAAAAATTAATTAAAAGATTTATGCCTAAGCCTGAAACCTTGCGTGAGCATAAACACTTACGCATGTTCGGACGCTTGTTACATAATCCCAATCTATGGGCACTTAATCGAAAATCCGCCCCAGGCGCATTTGCCGTAGGGTTATTTGTCGCTTGGATCCCCATGCCATTTCAGATGGTTGTTGCAGCGGCTTTTGCCATTCTATTTAACGTTAATATTCCAGTTTCAGTTGCATTAGTATGGATAACCAATCCCTTAACTATGCCAGTGATGTTTTATGGGGCGTATTTGCTCGGTGCTAAAATACTCGGCCATGCTCCGCAAGATTTTGCCTTCGAAGCAAGTTGGCAATGGATTGAAGCATCGCTTGCGACCATAGGTCCGGCATTCTTACTCGGGTGTCTCGTGCTAGGAGTGGTTTTTTCCGCTGTCGGTTATTTGCTGATTAATAATCTGTGGAAATATTCAATTATGTTTAAGTGGCAGAAACGCAAGAATAAATAATCTTTTATATTCAAACCGCTTATGTTGGTACAACGATTGAGTCGAGGTAACAGCATAAGCGGATTAGCACATTCGCTCTCGCTTCCCTTTTGTTCATCATATAAATCACCTTCTACATACAACCACGTTAACTCCACTTTGCGCCGAATTTAAGATCGTACATATCTGTGAATTAAATCACACAGCGGCACCTAGCTTTTCCCTAAAAACAGATTTTTGCTGTTACTATTTATAAAAACATCAAGTAGGGAATATCCATGCCTTTTTATCATCAATATGGTTCTAAAAGCCTCAAAGCCGTTGAACACTTAGTCCTATTTATTATTGCCATTGCCACCGTTGTCGCAATAGGCCAAGAAATTGTGCATATCATCTCTGTACGTATGGTCGCACTGGCCGATTTACTCTTGTTATTTATTTTCTTAGAAGTATTAGCCATGGTGGCTAACTACTATGAATCCGGTAAGTTACCAGTACGTATGCCGCTTTATATTGCGATTGTCGCCTTGGCCCGTTACCTAATCTTAGATATGAAGAGCATGGAAGACTGGCGTATCGCAGCAATATCATTATCGACGCTAATTTTAGCGGCAACCGTGATTGTGATTCGTTGGGGTCAATTAAAAATGCCTTATCCAAAAAATCAAGAATACGACAATTAATCAAATACCTGAGTTGGTGCTATTGAAACCTAAATCAATGGCACCTGCTGTTCTCGTTTTAAAACTATTATCAAAGACCTAGCTTTCACATTGGTATTCTGCCAAAAAGCAATTATGCTAGTTTTACTTAGATCAATAATTTACGGGGCAATTGAGTTATGGGTGACCATACTACTGGTTTTGAAGAAAAACGCACATCGCTGCGAGTCGACATGGAAGCAGAGCGCGTGGTCTTGAATTGGATCGACACTCAAGGCATGAAGCAAACAGATGAAGGTGTGTGTATCGACTTAGCAAGACGCGGCATTTTATTCGATTATAAAAATCCGTTTGCACTCGGGGAACTCATCGAAGTGACCTTTAATCCCAATTCAACCCAACAAAATACCGTTAAAGGACAAGTCTGCCGTTGCGCGAGATGCCATGACCAAAGCTACCACATTGCTATGCAACTGCTTTAATTTAACTTAAATTTCGCAGCTTTAATGGCTCTGTTCTACACTCAATGAATTAAACAATTCATTAAGGGGCGTCAGTATGATCTTGCTGGTAGGTGGTGAAAAAGGTGGTAGCGGAAAAAGTTGTCTCGCTCAAAATCTTGCCGTTTATATTAAGCAAAAATTTCAGGCAAACGTCCTCATGGTCGATTGTGATCCCCAACGCACGACTTCAGATTGGATCCAAGCAAGAAATAATGATCCAAGCCTCCCAAGTATTAATTGCATCCAACTTTACGGCAAGATTCGTAATGATTTACTCAGCCTCAATGAGCGTTTTGACTACGTAATTGTAGATTGTGGTGGCCAAGATAACTTAGCCATGCGCGCAGCTATGTCTGTAGCGACTTATGTTGTGATCCCCCTCAGACCCAAAAGACGCGATCTCAAAACATTACCCCACATGGAAGACATGCTAAGTACGTGTAAGATGGTGAATCCTAAAATGATCGCGACTATAGTGCTAACCCAATGTCCAGCGCTTCCTACACAGTTTAAACGCATTTTAGAAGCCAAAGATGTGGTGCAATCCTTTGGACTAAGAGTGCTAAATTCAGTTACATTTTGCCGAAATATTTATGATGACAGTGAAGAAAGAGGCTCTTCAGTCGTCGAAATAGAACCCGATGGGAAAGCAGCCGATGAGATCCGCGCCATAGCGGATGAGTTATTCGCAATGCCACCAGAAAATAGCTATGAGCTTAACTGATCTTAAACGTAAGAAACCTAAGCAAATCATCAAGCCGGTTTCTGTCGATGATTTCATTGAAGATGCCAATAACTACGCCTTAGGTAAGGCGAGTTTATTAGCTGCGCCCACCACACACACCATAGTTAAGGGCTTAGATAAAAAATCGACTAAGATTTATCGCCACGCGACCTTTACCCTCACTGAAAACAGCATTTCTCAGCTTGACGCCCTATCGAAATCCACCAATATTGCAAAATCTCGATTACTGCGTATTTTGATCAATGAATTTACCCAACTCACCCCCGCACAGCAGGAGCAAATTGCAAATAAGCGCCACGATGAAACCTGAGCTTCAACAAACCGATTACACGTCTAAGTGACTAAAAACTAATCAACGAAATAAAATGAGTACGCTATGTCACTGTGTATTATACCAATCACATTAAATAGTTAGTCAGTTCAGAGCCTCACTGGCATCTCAATCCAAGGCGCATTGACGCAGAAATGGTCATTCCCTATTAAGTCAATGCAACACCAGAGTGGAATGCCTGTGTGGCTCCCGAAGGGCGGCTGATGTTAACTACATGGCAACGCCCTTTATACTGCGTTTAAGGCTTTTGACAGAGCACCACTATGCCTTCAAGCCTTCGCCTTGTCTAAAGCGCTTTGAGCTCCCGCTGAATGAACAGATATTTAATACGATGGGTATTAATGCCCACACTTTCGCCCAGCTACAAGTTGAATACCTTGGGACGTATCGTAAAACTTACCTTTACCTATGAGTAACTCAATTAATGCTTCGGCACTCAAATCAGTTGCACTACAAGTATGGTATCGAGCCGCCGAGCCAAACTTTTGCTCCATCATGGAAATTAATTCAGGCTTTATAATAGCGGCCCCTTGAGCTACCATCAGCGCCATAACATCATGACCGTGAACAGAATTGGACATATGTCCTCCTAAAGATGCAATATTATTGTTCTTTATATCCTAACGGTTAAATTCGAACCCTGATCTCGCGCACAAACTTTCAAATGGGGACGACTGCGCCGACATCTGTGACGATAATGTGAGCCATTATGTCTTTGATCCTATTACTGACCCAACAGATGTCGCTGTACTTAGTGATCGTTTACTTAGTCAGTAAAACACCACTGTTTAAACTGTTTGCCGAAACGTCTCCTCGTCTGCCACATAAGATTTTTATGTATCTGATTTTTTCGAGTTTCTGCATCATGGCCACTTATTTTGGTGAGCAAACCTCGGGAGCGATTGCCAACACTCGTGCTATGGGCGCAGTTTTGGGCGGATTATTAGGAGGACCCGTTACTGGTTTTCTGGTGGGACTAACTGGTGGGCTCCACCGCTACAGTATGGGCGGTTTTACTGATATAGCCTGCGCCATCTCCACCACCTTAGAAGGCTTATCCGCTGGGATGATAAGCTTCTACTTAAGACGCGCAGATAAAAGTGAGCTCATCTACAATCCATTACTCGTTTGCCTAGTGACTTTTTATGCTGAAATGATGCAAATGAGCATCATACTTTTGGTCGCACGCCCCTTCGATGATGCATGGGAATTAGTACGTCAAATCGCGCCGCCCATGTTGTTAGTGAACTCCGTGGGAGCGGCACTCTTTATGAGCATGATCCGTGACCAAAAAACCATGTTTGATAAACTCTCATCGAGCTTTTCGACTAAGGCATTAAAAATTGCCGAACGCAGTGTCGGATTACTATCCAAAGGATTTAACGAAGAAAGTAGTAGTCATGTCGCCCAAATCGTCATCGAAGAAACCAATGTGGGTGCAGTGGCCATCACGGACAGGGAAAAACTGTTAGCCTTTATTGGCATAGGCGCCGATCACCATCTCCCTGGTACACCGATTTCGTCCAAAATCACCTTAGAAGCCATCAATCAAAATAAGGTCATGTTCGCCGATGGCGTTGAAACGCCCTATGCATGCTCTATTTCATCTCATTGCCGTCTAGGGTCAAGTCTAGTGATCCCGCTGCGCAGTGATACTGAAGTCATTGGCACGATTAAACTCTATGAGCCTAAGAATAAACTTTTTTTGAATATCAACCGTACTTTAGGTGAAGGTATTGCCCGCCTATTATCAAACCAAATTCTTTATGGCCGGTTTGAGCAACAGCAAAATCTACTGACTCAAGCCGAACTTAAATTGCTACAGGCTCAGGTCAATCCGCACTTTTTATTTAATGCACTGAATACCATTAGCGCGATTATCAAACGTGATCCTGATATGTCTAAGCAGCTACTGCAGCAGTTATCGCAATTTTTACGGATCAATTTAAAGCGAACGACAGGCTTAGTGACGCTTGGGGATGAACTAGATCACATAGCGTCCTATCTCACCATTGAAAAAGCGCGTTTTATTGATAAATTACAAGTCAGTATCGCGATACCTGAATCACTCTACCACTGTAAAGTTCCCGCCTTTACCCTGCAGCCAATTATTGAGAATGCCGTAAAGCACGGCACTTCGCACATGATTGAGCAAGGGCAGATTAAAGTGACTGGCAAGCTCGAAAATGATGTGCTGGAGCTAGAAGTCACAGACAATGCCGGGTTGTATCAGCCCATTGAGGGATCAGAAGGCCTAGGGATGAACTTAGTGCATAAGCGAATTCAAAATATTTTTGGCGAACAATACGGCGTGACAGTGGAATGCGAGCCCGATCAATTGACTCGTGTCACCATAAGATTGCCCATAGAAAGCCCTGAAACATCAAATATGGATAACCGCACGTGATCAATTGTTTAATTGTCGATGATGAGCTGTTTGCTCGTGAAGAATTAGCTGACCTTTTGGGGCAAGAACACGACATCCAAATCGTCGGTCAATGCGCCAATGCTATTGAAGCATTACAGAGCATAACCAAAGAAAAACCTCAGTTAATCTTTCTTGATATCCAAATGCCACGCATTTCGGGCATGGAACTTATTGCAATGCTCGACCCCGATGACATGCCGAAAATCGTGTTTGTCACCGCCTACGACGAGTTTGCCGTCAAAGCCTTCGACAATCATGCCTTCGATTATTTACTCAAACCCATAGATGCCGACAGACTCAGTAAAACCCTCACTCGTGTGCGTAAAAATCTAACGCCTCAGGCTATGGACTCTATTACCCCAAAGAGTCTTGAACATATTCCCTGCTACAGCGGCAATAAACTCAAAGTCATTGCAATCCAAGATGTGGAATATGTGTTCAGTGACTTAAGCGGCATCCATGTGGCCAGCACGAAAGGCAAAGTCCATACCCAGTTGACCTTGAAAGTGTTCGAAGAAAAAACCCCACTGGTGCGCTGCCATCGGCAGTATTTGATTTCACCTAAGGCGATTGCTGAAATTGAGCTGTTAGATACAGGGGCAGAAGTCACCACTCATTTAGGCGATAAAGTCCCCGTATCACGCCGCTATCTTAAAAGCCTTAAACAGCTATTTGGCTTTCAATAAACACAATTAAAAAGTCATCTTAGCGACGTATTTTTAGCCATAAGATAGCCAACAACACTCACCGTTAACATACAATGGTAACCACTTAAGCTCACCTATTGCCGCTCACACTGCATTTTCGACCACTCATTGAGATTACAAAGTTTTATATCAACAACTTGTTTACACTCACCAGAACTCAAATGGGGAGATAACAAAAATGATGTGGTTCCTACTCTGTGTCGGTCTACTGATCGGCGGCTACTTTATCTACGGCGCTTTTGTCGAGAAAGTCTTCGGCATTAACGCTAATCGTCAAACACCCGCTTTCAGTCAAACTGATGGCGTCGACTTTGTGCCTATGTCTAAAGGCAAAGTCTATTTAATTCAATTATTAAACATTGCAGGCGTAGGCCCAATTTTTGGTCCTATCTTAGGTGCACTCTATGGTCCTGCAGCCATGTTGTGGATTGTGGTTGGCTGTATCTTTGCAGGTGCAGTACATGACTACTTCTCCGGTATGTTGTCAGTACGCAATGGCGGTCAATCCGTGCCAAACCTTGCGGGTAAGTATTTAGGTAAGAGCGCCAAACACTTCATGAACGTGTTTGCTATTGTGCTGTTACTGCTCGTCGGTGTGGTCTTTATCTCTGCGCCTGCAGGCTTACTTGGCAAGCTTACTGGCTGGGATGTCAGTATCTTCGTTGGTATAATCTTCGTCTATTACCTGATTGCAACTGTGGTACCTGTCGATAAAATTATCGGTCGTCTGTACCCCTTCTTTGGCGCTTTATTGTTCTTCATGTCGTTTGGTTTAGCTTTCGCAATTATGCTATCAAGCGAGCATACCTTACTGCCTAACGTACAAGCGGGCGATTTCTTCCAAAACTTAAATCCGAACGACATGCCACTTTGGCCTGCCCTATTCATCACTATTGCCTGTGGTGCAGTATCGGGTTTCCATGCTACTCAATCACCGTTAATGGCCCGTTGCGTTGAAAACGAGACTAATGGTCGCTTCGTCTTCTTTGGCGCCATGATTGGCGAAGGCATTATCGCATTGCTTTGGTGTGCCATCGCGTTGTCTTACTTTGGCGGAGTAGAAGGGTTAAGTGCGGGTATGTCAGGTAACCCTGCCAACGTCGTCTATGAGGCCTCTACCGGTCTGTTAGGCGCTATCGGTGGCTTTATGGCTATCCTAGGAGTGATTATTCTGCCGATTACCTCAGGCGATACGGCTTTCCGCTCTGCGCGTTTGATTCTGGCTGAATTTTTCAATATGCCACAAATCTCACTACCAAAGCGCTTAGTGTTAGCTCTCCCACTGTTTGTTATCGGCGGCATATTGACCCAAGTGGACTTTGGTGTGATTTGGCGCTACTTCGGTGTAGCAAATCAAGCCACTGCAGTATTAATGCTGTGGACGGCTTCGGCTTACCTGCTACGACATAACAAACTGCATTGGATTGCGACAATTCCAGCGATGTTTATGACCACTGTGGTAATCACCTTCCTACTGAACTCGTCAACCTTAGGCGCAGGTTTACCTATGACGGTATCAACCATAGCGGGCATAGTCACAACCTTAGTGATTACAGCACTCTTGATTGTGAAAACCAAAGGTAAAGGCGAAATTGATTTGCCGGTTGAAACTGAGCTTAAAGAGCCAGTCAAAGACTAGTCAAACAGTCCAAATGACCAACCTAAAACAGGCGCTTTATTGCGCCTGTTTTGATCATACTGCTCCACCAATAACAGCTATCACAGGTTTGAACTAGCAAGGTATTCAAGCTTGAGTCGATACCATTCCACACTGTATCAGGCATACAAAACTGCTATACTCCCACCATAGCACATTGCAACATGCATAATATGAATCAATCGAATAACCCGCTCCACGGCATTAAACTGGAAACGATCATCACTTATTTAGTCGAGAAATACGGCTGGGAAGAATTAGGTGAAAGAATTAATATCCGCTGTTTTACCCACGATCCCAGCATCAAATCCAGTTTACGTTTTTTGAGAAAAACAGAGTGGGCGCGGGATAAAGTCGAATATCTTTATTTAAGAGCCAATAAATTACCCTTGCCGCCACCCAAAGCAGACTCTAGTCAAACGGCTAAGAAGCCTGCGGCAAAAATTGCGACTAAAAAGCCCACTCAAACCGCTCCTGAAAAGCCGACTAAAAGCGATAAACCTAACACAGATGACAAAGTAAATTGCCATATTTGGGGTAACAGTTAGTCTTTGCCCTCTGCAGCCATAAAACGTGAACAGCCCTCACTTAAGGGCTATATTGTTAGAATGAATCAATAACTCATCGATTTTTCACTAACCCAAACCTTTAATTTAATTGTGACTAATAGCGTTTACTAAGAGGCTGTGAGCCATGAAGAAACACTCTTTTTGGCCGAGCGACAAAAAGTGACTTCAGTTTTCAAATTGATGGCCGATAAAAGTGTAGCATCATCCAAATTTGCATGAATGGAGTGTTGAATGAACATTAATGGAATAAACAATAACGCAACTGGCTCAGGTTTCACCACCGTATCAGGCGCATATATCGCAGCGACACCAGTTGCAACAAAAACACCAACAGCGAATAGTGAGTCTGCTGGCTCACAAGATACCCAAGACACAGTCTCCATTTCTAATGCGGGCCGCGCGGCTTTATCCAACGACTTTGGGGCCTCTTTGAGAGAAAAAGCATTAGCTAAAAAAAATGAAGCTGAAGTAACTCCAAAAGAAGAACCTAAAACATTAATTGATGAACAAATAGACAAAATAAAAGAAAAAATAAAAGAATTACAAGAAATATTATCCAAGCTCAAGGGAGATGACTCAGAAGCTGCAGATCAGCAACGTAAAATGCTGCAAGAACAAATAATGTTACTTAGTGGCCAAATCGCCACCTTGTTGGATAAAAAGATGCAAGATAGTAAAAAGTCAGATTAACTGAAACAGTATTCTACTAAACTAATACAAGACCAACCGACTATCGTTAACCCACTTAGATAGGAAAGCTAAACATTAAACGCCAAACATTGAGCCCATCGCCACGACGATAACTGAATCCGATGCGATCAACACTCAATAATTCACCGCCTAACGGCTTAGAAAACGCGAGGGAAAAACCGGCCTCATAACTGCCTGAAACTATGGTATCTTGCTCTATTTCGCTAATAAATCTAAGTTCATTGAAATACCAATAGCCTACGGCAAAGATCCTTGGTTGCACCTGCAGATCCCACCATTGCCAGCGTGGTGCTAACCCTAAATCAACACCTGTTTGTAGTACTGCAAATTGATCAGAAAACTTACCATAGTGCTCGCTGTACCCAGCAAAGCGTAATCTCGATACCCACACAGCATCCTGCCCTGCTAAGGTAAAGTCATACAAGCTACTAATCCCTGAGGCAATAATAGCAACGTTATCGTTTTTATCGAAGTTAGTGCCAAAACCGATATCTAAATACCCTTCCATTCTAGTATTTTCGCTCGCCTGCCAATGATGCTCAAAACCTGGGGTAACTGTCATAGTACCTATCGACGACGGCAACTCACCTTCAGTGATATCTTTGGCTAGATAATCAAAAAAGCCAAAGGAGGTAGGTAAACGTAACCAAGTTTGGCTACCGCTATCTTTCTTTAAGTCAAAAGTTAACGGAATGCTAACGACGGTGGCATTTTGGTTTGCAGCGCGGTAAACGCCAGTGCCAAGATAACTACCAAAGGCGTAAACGGAATTTGGATTAGTGCTAGTTTCTATCGGATTACTACCATTAGCATTACTATTAGGTGCATGATTGATAGAAAAGCTGGGAGCATCCGCTTGAGATGCAAATATGAATGTATTTGTAGCGGAAATACTATCGGCAAAGGTGGTAGAAATAACGCTCAGTAATGCCAAGCACATTAGCGATAAGCTTAATAGCAACCGACTGAAACAATGGCTCAATTGACTTAAACCTTCCTCATTTTTAACTCAATCGGTCGACTCATCATGATGACAAAACTACTTATTTTCATCCATAAAATGATATTCAGACATCATGTGTCCAAGCTCAGTGGATTTAGTTTTTAAGTACGCTTCGTTATAACGATTTTTACCAACTTGCAGCGGTACGCGCTCAACCACTTCGATGCCAAACTCCTTCATCGCTTTCACTTTACGCGGATTATTGGTCATCAAACGCACATGCTTCACCCCTATCTGTTCCAGCATAGGCTTGATCATGTCGTATTTACGCATATCCGCTTCGAAACCGAGTTGCTCATTGGCTTCAACCGTGTTGGCGCCTTTATCTTGCAGCTCATAGGCGCGAATTTTATTCAGCAAACCAATGCCACGGCCTTCTTGGCGTAAATAGAGGATAAAGCCACTGCCCGTTTCCGCAATATTTTGCATGGCAGCTTGTAACTGAAAACCACAGTCACAACGCAAGCTAAATAAAGCATCGCCGGTTAAACACTCGGAATGAATACGGCCCAACACAGGTTCATCCGCACTGAGCGTACCGAATGTGAGCGCAACATGCTCTTTACCTGATTCGGTATCTTCAAAACCATGCATGGCAAACACGCCCCAAGGAGTGGGTAACTTTGACGTCGCGACATATTTTATCGACATACTTAACCTTAACGACAACTCTCATTCCATGAGACGAATAAGATCCCTAGAAACAAAACGAGGATTAGGCACTTAGCCAACTAAGCGCACTATTCTAAAGTGTTTTCGAACAATCCAGAAATACTTTAGTGTTTTAATCAACTAAACCAAACATGAATGTCTTTTCGATGGGCAGCACGAAGGAATGGATTAAAACGAAGCAGTGCATTAAATACAGGAGCACAAACACGTGATCGACACTCGATCCCGTGCCAGTGACATCCAATCCCACATTAAAATTTTGCGGGAGCGTATCCAGTAACTTCCGTTAGCCCCATTTCACGGCCGATAGCCGTCATAGGGTGGATTACCACAAGCCCTTTGACAGACTTTTTCAGTTTGCCCATGTCCGCTTGTTCCGCTTTTGTCAAAGCACGATGGAAAGGCAAACCTTTGATATCTGACCCTTGCTTATTCAATAAGCGGGTTTGTTGCCCTTTCACACTGCCGATTTGCTTAGTGACCGCAGCGATTTCGCGTTTGAACTGGGCAATAATGACGTCATCGCCTCTTTGTTCAGCCGCAGCAAGTTTACGACGAAATTTATCTAATTTATCGTTAAGCTGCTGCAGTTCTTGCTTTAAATTCATTCTGTTACCTTAAATTACCTAAGTTAGCCACAGTAAAATCTTAGCTTGATTATGCTAGCGTCTGTGTCAAGGCCTGAGATTATAGCAGCAAGTTACAGATCCTCGTTACCGCTTTTATAACAAACGAATGATCTGATTGCTGCTACCGCGAAAGACAAGACTCGGATCGGCAAGACTTTGTTCAAATTTTCCGTCCACCAGCACATCAATATAGGCCAACACGGCGCGCTGTTCATCACTCAACTCATCGAGCACATAACCTGTCCACAGCCAAATATCCTTCCCCTTACACTCAGCCTTGACTCGTTTGACGAGCGTCAAAATGGCACTGAGATTGACAGGCAATAAAGGATCTCCGCCCGAAAGCGATAAACCACGGCGCACAATCCGCTGATCATTGAGATCGGCAATAATCCTATCTTCCATCGTCCTATCAAACACATGCCCAGAACGGGGATCCCACGTGCTTTGGTTGTAACAACCGCGGCACTGGTGCTCACAGCCAGAGACAAACAAGGTCGCACGGGTACCTGGGCCATTGACCACATCGATAGGGAAATATTGATGGTAATTCATTGATGGTCACTCATAGTGCATTTCATCTTTTAACACTGACACTCATCCCGTGGCACTATTTGATGCCACGGAATAAGTCTAACAGGCAGAATAAGGTAATAGTGTTACAAGTGTTTGATCCTGCGTTTTACTTCTTCTTGCTTGCCATAATTAAAGGGCCGCGCATCAGGACTGCCTAAGTAACCGCACACACGGCGCGTCACAGAAACCCGACTAGGCTCATGATTGCCACACTTAGGGCAAGTGAACCCTTTACTGGTACAACTAAATTCACCGGTAAAGCCACAGTCGTAGCATTCATCAATTGGCGTGTTAGTGCCATAGTAAGGCACGCGGCTGTAGCTATAATCCCAGACGTTTTCCAGCGCTTCGAGGTTATGCTGCATATTGGGATATTCGCCATAACAAATAAAGCCACCGTTCGCGATAGCGGGATATGGCTGTTCAAAATCAATTTTATCGTAGGGGTTAACGCTTTTTTCCACATCGAGGTGGAAACTATTCGTGTAATAGCCCTTGTCCGTCACCCCTGTGACTAGGCCAAATTGCTTCGCATCCAGTTTACAAAAACGGCTGCAAAGACTCTCACTTGGCGTGCTATACAGACTAAAGCCATAACCTGTTTCGGCCTTCCACGCATCGGTAGCCGCTTTAAGATAAGCAACAATAGCGACGGCTTTGTCCCTTAATTGTGCATCGTCAAATACATGGGTTTGGGTGCCATAGAGTGCATTCATGGTTTCATGCAGGCCAATATAACCGAGTGAAATCGACGCACGGCCATTTTTAAAGATTTGCGCCACATCATCATCTGCCCGTAAACGTACACCACAGGCGCCTTCCATATAGAGGATAGGTGCCACGCGGGCTTTAACACCGTTCAGTCGCTCAATACGGGTATCCAGCGCTTTACGGGCTAATACTAATCTGTCATCTAAAATGCGATAAAACTCAGTCTCATCGCCATTGGCTTCTAAGGCAATCCGCGGCAAGTTTAGACTGACCACTCCCAAATTATTACGCCCTTCATGCACAAGCTCGCCATTTTCTTCATAGGTGCCTAAAAAGCTACGGCAGCCCATTGGGGTTTTAAATGAACCGGTAACTTTCTCGACTTGCTCGTAGTTGAGAATGTCGGGATACATGCGCATTGTCGCGCATTTGAGCGCCATCTGTTTTACATCGTAATTGCAATCGCCCGCTTTATGATTAATACCATCGCGAATCGCAAACACTAGCTTAGGGAATACTGCAGTCTTGCGATTTTTCCCCAATCCCGCCATCCGCACTTTGAGCATAGATTGCTGAATTAAGCGTGATTCCCACGACGTGCCTAAACCAAACCCGAAGGTCACGAACGGTGTTTGGCCATTGGCAGTGTGTAAGGTATTGACCTCATATTCCAAAGACTGGAATGCATCGTGACATTCTTTTTCAGTTTGCGCCGTGGCAAAGGCTTTGGCGTCGGTAATCTTCCAATTCAGGGCAATTTGGTAATGCTTGTCGTAGCTCTTAGCGACAAATGGCGCTAACACTTCATCGATACGGTTGATAGTAGTTCCGCCATAGATATGACTCGCCACTTGGGCAATAATCTGCGCGGTCACCGCTGTCGCTGTTGAAATAGACTTAGGGGTTTCAATTTCGGCATTACCCATTTTAAAGCCGTGGGTCAACATGCCAGCTAAATCAATCAACATGCAGTTAAACATCGGGAAAAACGGAGAGTAATCTAGGTCGTGGTAATGGATCTCGCCCGCTTCATGGGCAGCGACTACATCCTTTGGCAAAATATGACTCTTGGCGTAATGTTTGGCGACTATGCCCGCGAGTAAGTCCCGCTGAGTAGGAATGACTTTTGAATCTTTATTAGCATTTTCATTGAGTAAAGCCGCATTGCTTTGCTCAACTAAACCACGGATTTCGAGGTTGAGTTTACTGGTCGCTTCACGGCACACATCTCTGTCGTGACGGTATTCGATATACACCCGCGCCAGGGACTTGTACGGCCCTTCCATCAGTAAATTCTCAACCGCATCTTGTAGATGGTGGATATCGACTTCTGCTAATGGCGCGACGCTCTGACTGATACACGCTGCCACTGTCGCTGCATAGTCGCCATCCTCTATTCCAACTGAGTTTGCAGCGGCATTCACTGCATCCCGTATCCTTGTTTCATCAAAAGGTGTGCGGCAACCATCACGCTTAATTACGACTGGCATTGTTCAGTTCCTCTCCATCTCGCCTAAAAATTAACACTACATCTAGTGATTTTAAAAGCATAAAACACAATATGTAGAGCATTAGGCTACAATGACGGTAAGGAGTCCATGATCCAGATCATAGTTTTTAGGATGAAATAAAAGAACAAACAAGAACTGCAGCTAGGCCCAATTATCTGAAAATTGCGCCTTGACCTGCTGATTAAACCCAGCTAGTTGAATGCGTGACAATTTGTGTTTATCACGCACTATGGATGTGAATTAACGTTTAGCAAGCGCAAGATAACTACTGAGTTGGCCCGATGCAGATTGATGTGCCCCCATAGATGAAGCGAGTTGCATCATAGATTTTAGCCCCTGCCACTGCTGCTTTTGAGCATCCGTAAGCGGAGGTTCAGAATTCAAATAATCCGTCAATTGGCTAAGGACTTTCGTGGCCTTCTGGGCTAGCACCGGCGACTGAGCATCATCCATATTGGTTAAGACGTTCTTAGCATCAACTAAGGTATTGATAAGAGGATTATTAGGTGATTTTTTAGCTAATGATTTGATTTCATCATCTAAAAAATCTTGCAACGATTGTTTAGTCGGCGTTGTTGTGCTCGGCACTGTAACACCGTTTTTCGATAAACGCTCGAGTTGCACATCCGATAAAATGCCATCTTTTTGTAAGCGCGACACCAATGCGGGAATATCGGCGACGCCAAATTGACCATCGGCAAAAAAATCCTTCGCCATCGATTGAATTTTCTGTGCGCGTTGCGCCCGTGGCGACAGCGCTATCTCATCGGTTTTACCTTTATCGGGTTTGGTAGCATCCGTCTGCGTTTTATTTGTTTCTGTCGTAGTATCGGTTTTAGCCGTGCTCGTCTTTTGGCTATTGGCACCATAGGCATCGGCGATACTGGCACTGCTGCGATTAAGATTAAAGGCATTTAAAATAGAATTCATCGTCAAAAATTCGGCGTCTAAGACTCAATGACGGTTTTAAAGCAAAAACTAAGCCAATCAAGTATTAATCAGTGCAACCCCTGAGTTAATAGCATCACTATGCATAAACCAACTTATATCTAGGACTGTATATCTTCGATCAAGGCAAGACATTGCCGCCTTAGTAAATCGAGTGCCTCAGCGTCCATCTGCACTTTATCAAGCAAGGTTTGCTTCAAGGCAAGAGCTTCGTGCCTGATACCCTCTCCTTGACTTGTCAGAGTGATCAGCTTTTTCCGCTCATCTTCAACGCAGGCTAATCGCGTAATCAACCCCTTCAACTCTAACCGCTTGACGATGGGCGTTAAGGTTCCCATATCGAGTTTAGTCGCCATTGATAGCTGGGTTTGGCTACAGCCGTTTTGACGCCACAGGGTTTGCATCACTAAATATTGAGGGAAAGTTAACTCGTATGCCTCGAGTAGAGGCCGATAAGCACGCACTAATGCATTGCTCGCAGAATATAACGCGAAACAAACATTATCGGATAAACAGAGTGGATCGCTAGAAGCTTGGCTATGAGTCTGTTTTGTAGCGTCTAGCTCAGGTTGAGGTAAGCAATTTTGCACGTTTAAGCGCCTGTCATTTAAACATAACGCTATCTTATCCGATCTGTCCCACCCCATCTAGTTTGCGCGCAAACTATTTGCATTCAATCTTAAAGCCACGTAGAGTTAACATCATTAGTTTGCGCACAAACAAAAGGTGAGTTTTTATGAAGAGTATGACTGAAACCCGTGAGATCCATCTAGCTAGTCGCCCAGAAGGCATGCCTACAGCACAGAACTTTACTTTAGTAAATAAAGCGTTAGCACCACTCGCTGATGGACAAGTGCTGATTAAAAATCTATGGATGTCGGTTGACCCTTACATGCGCGGGCGCATGGTTGATCGCAAGAGTTATGTTCCGCCCTTCGCCTTAAATCAAGTCTTAGAAGGCGGTGCGATTGGTGAAGTTATCGCGTCAAAAAACACCGAGTTCCCGGTTGGTACTAAAGTCAGCAGCATGCTAGGTTGGCGTGAACACGCAGTCACAGATACAGCAGGACTGACCGCTCTACCACTAACTACGCTTGATAATTCACATTTCCTCGGCGTACTCGGAATGCCAGGCATGACAGCTTGGACAGGACTGACTCGCATTACAGATTTAAAAGCGGGTGAGACACTGTTCGTTTCCGCAGCCTCTGGCGCAGTAGGTAGCGTAGCCTGCCAAATTGGTAAACTAATAGGTGCTCGTGTAATAGCCTCTGTCGGTTCAGATGAAAAAGCTGAATTATTAAAAAGTTATGGTGTTGATGCGGTCATCAATTACAAGACTTGTGGCAATCTCACCCAAGCGTTGACAAAAGCTGCGCCAGAAGGGGTTGACGTGTATTTTGAGAACGTCGGTGGCGAGCATTTAGCCGCAGCGCTGAGCAATATGAAAGATCATGGACGTATCGCTGTTTGCGGTATGATTTCGCAATATAACAACACAACTCCAACGCCTGGCCCTGACAACTTAGCCCTAATTGTAATGCGAAAACTCAAGTTAGAAGGTTTTATCGTATCCGAACATTGGGCGCATTATCCTGAGTTCACCGCCAAAATGGCTCAATGGTTAGCGGAAGGCAAAGTCAAAGCAGAACAAACAATTTATCAAGGGCTTGAACAAGCACCTGATGCTTTTATCGGTCTATTTGAAGGTAAGAATCGCGGTAAAATGTTGGTAAAACTAGCCTAAGTCACCAACAAAGCGGTATAAACATCTCAATATGAGATAACAAATAGTCGGTATCGCAAAAGTGATACCGACTTTTGTTTATTTTGCAATCAAACGCTATCTATATGAAAGCTTTTGACTCTACATTTTGCATCATCAGCCTTTCCAGAGCGCAGCTTCAATCAAGTGGGCGACTTTCTCCACCGCAGCTTCGCCGGCGGCAATCGCCTCATCAGCACGGTGAAACTCCATAGTGCCGATATTTCCCACCTCTGGCACAATACAAATATCTGGTGGATCGCCCATCAACCGCGCCCGTTTATACCTTTGCTCTAAAATACCCATAGATTGCGACATCACAGCAATCATCCCCGGATTCGATTTAGTGCCGAGTGAAAACTTATCGGTTAGGTTGCTGACATAATCTCGGCCACGGGCGAATAAATCCATAAAGCCCGTTTCTTGTCGCGCTGGCATATCCATTTCAGCTTGGACAGTCCTTTGGCTGGTCATATTCACGGGTAACACTTGGATACGCCCAGAATGATAGCCATATAAATCCACTGCAATCACCACATCAACGCCCATGGCGCGGCTGACCGAAACAGGAACAGGATTCACTACAGCACCATCGACTAACCAGCGTTCTCCTTGTCTGACAGGGGCTAAAATCCCCGGCATGGAGCAAGAGGCCCGTACCGCTTGCCGTAAATCCCCTTCAGTAAACCAAATTTCCTGACCAGAGTATAAGTCAGTCGCGACGGCTGCAAAGGGACGATTGAGATTTTCAATATTCACATCTCCTATACGTGCATGCAGCACATCGAACACCTTGTCTCCGCCGATAAGCCCGCCCTTACGCCATAGAATATCCATCAAGCCAAGCACGTCCCAACTAGAAAAACCGCGCACCCATTTTTCTAACTCGGGTAAATGATCATGGGCGTAAGCGGCCCCCACTAAAGCCCCTACCGAACATCCAGCCACTTTATCGGGCTTAATACCCATGGCAGCTAAACCATTCAATACACCTATATGTGCCCAACCTTTCGCCGCCCCACTACCCAAGGCAATACCTACCGAAGGGGTTGTTCCGTTAGCCATAAATCATTTCTCCTGTAACTCAATGCAGTACACGATAACGTAAAATCCTGCCATATCCACTGTCAATCGGTAAAAACGACACAATTAAGAGGTTGTAATACCAATGTAAATAAATACAATCAACAGAGCATAAATGGCACACTTTCTACATCAATCCGTGCATGAAGCAGAGATAATCACCGATGTGGATAGCTGAGCAAGGGCGATTAAGGCTATAATCTGCCCTTACTAAGATTTAGGGGATATACCTTTGCAATTTACCGATTTTTCTCTGGACCAGCGTCTGCTTCAAAGCATAAAACATATGGGGATCACAGAACCCACCGCCATCCAGGAACAAGCACTGCCTATCGCATTGGCAGGTAAAGATTTAATGGCGTCATCAAAAACGGGCTCAGGTAAAACCTTAGCGTTTTTGTTACCCGCATTGCAAAGAGTCATTTCTACCCGCTCACTGTCGAAACGTGATCCTAGAGTCTTGATTTTATTACCGACTCGCGAACTAGCACATCAGGTTTATAGTCAGCTTCGCCTCCTTGTCGCCAACACCCAATACAAGGCCATCAGCGTACTGGGCGGTGAAAACTTTAATGACCAAGCCAAAGCCTTAGCGAAAGAACCGCATTTTATTGTCGCGACTCCAGGCCGTATCGCCGATCATTTAGAACAGAAGCATCTTTTTCTCAATGGCTTAGAGTTATTAGTCCTCGATGAAGCCGACCGCATGTTAGATTTAGGCTTTGCCCCGCAGTTAAAAGCCATCAACGATGCAGCCGATCATAAACGCCGTCAAACGCTGATGTTTTCTGCCACGTTAGATCACGACGAAATCAATGATATCGCAGCAACATTACTAAAAAATCCAGCGCACGTGGCGATTGGCGCGGCTCACTCTGAGCATAACGATATTCATCAACGTATCTTTTTATGTGACCACTTAGACCATAAAGAAGCGTTATTAGCCCGTTTGCTCAAAAATGAAACCCATAAACAAGTGATTATTTTTACCGCGACGCGTCCAGATACTGAGCGCTTAGCCGCTAAATTAACCACGCAAGGTTTTGCAACCGCCGCACTCAGCGGTGATTTAAAGCAGGCCGCACGAAACCAAATCATGGACCAATTTGCCCGTGGCCAACAACAAGTACTAGTGACAACCGATGTCGCCTCTCGCGGCCTGGATTTGCTCAATGTGTCCTTGGTCGTTAACTTCGACATGCCTAAATTTGCCGAAGAATACGTGCATCGTATCGGCCGTACTGGTCGTGCCGGCGCAAAAGGTGATGCGATATCGCTCGTCGGGCCAAAAGATTGGGACAACTTTAAGAAAGTCCAAGTCTTCCTCAGAAAAACCTTTGAGATCAGCACAATTCCAGGCCTAGAAGCTAAATTTAGTGGTCTAAAAAGCAAAGCTAAACAAACGCCAGTAAAACGTGTTGCTAAAGCGGAGCTTGCTAAAGGTAAGAGCAAAAGAACCAAAGCAACCACACCAGCTCCGTCGCGGGATAAGCGTTTCATCACGGGCGTGGATGTCGGCGATGCTCCTATGCGTAGAAAACCTGCTGCGGCACAATTACTACAAGATAATGATACTGAAGAAGTTTAAAACTAATTTAAGCATAAAGGCCGGTGGATTTAACATCAGATATTATCTCTGATACAAATCACATAGGCATGATCTAATACTGGAAATTGACATACTAAAATTATCAGTCTGTCGCCAAGCGAATCAAAAGCGCATGGTAAACACTGATCCTCATGTCATTTCCAGCTACAATAGCGCTATTATCGATATTTTGAAGGTGTAACATGAGAGTTTGTGGTGTTGAATTAAAAGGTGGCGAAGCCATTATCAGTTTATTGAGCTATGAAGGTGAAACCTTCAATGTGCCAGAATGCCGTAAGGTGTCTTTCACCGTTTCCCAATCTGCTACCACAGAAGCTATTCGTGAGTTTCACTTCGCTTTTCATAAGCTTATGCAAGATTATCACGTTGATGAAGTTGTCATCATAGAACGTGAGCAAAAAGGTAAACTCGCGGGTTCAGCGACAAGCTTTAAACTTGAAGCAGCCATTCAATTAGGGGAATTACCTGTCAGTCTATTGTCTCCTGTCACTATCAAAGAGCAAAACAAGCGCAATCCCCCCCAAGTTGATTTCGATAGTTTAGATCTTAAAAAAGTACAGCAGTTAGCTTTCGAAGCCGCTTATGCCCATCAAAATCGCCGAATTTTTGGCAAAGTATAAGTAATGTGATGAACTCAGGCTCCGAAGTCATTCGGAGCTAAATCCTCTATGAATCCATTAAAGTACTTAAACGGTTACAGCCTTGATATTCAACAGCAGGTACAGCAACATCTCGATGCTGGCACATTACCCAAGCTATTGCTGAAACGTCATCCTGTCATACATAGCGTTCGAAGCGATAAAGCGCTGTACGACTATACTCAGACGATTAAAAATCAATTTTTACGCCAGTCCTCCCCGCTCTTAAAAGTGATATTTGATGACAAAATTAATATTAGCCATCATGCACTTGGCTTGCATTCTTACGTAGCACGAGTTCAAGGCAATAAAATCAAAGCGAAGAACGAAATTCGCATTTCTTCGCGTTTAAAGCGTGTGCCAGAACCTTTGTTGCGTATGGTCGTAGTACATGAATTAGCCCATTTAAAAGAAAAAGATCACAACAAAGCTTTCTATAATTTGTGTACCCACATGGAGCCGGATTATCACCAGTTTGAATTTGATTTGCGCTTATTATTGACTTGCATCGACGCTAACATATCCCCTTATTCTACAGATAAAGTCGACACCTAACCTTCGTATATTTTTCGCCCAAAACTTGACTGATAATGGTTTTCATTTAGAATACTGAAGTATCTCACGCAGGAGAACTCAGTAATGACAATGACGAAACAGAATATCGATAAACTTTTGAGCAAATGGTGTAAAAAACAAGCTAAAAAGTTACTCAAAACACAGGCGAAATCTGTTTCAAGTTCAGGAAAAGTGATTCCATCCTTATCTCGTCTGAACACCCTGACTGATAAATCTTTGACGAACAAAAAGGCTCAACGAAAGCACCTCACCCAATTACTCTCTAAGCATATTGCTCAGCAAGAATTTGCCCATAGCAATAAGTCAACACTCAAAAAACAATTAAAACTCGCGAAAGCTAAGTTTATTGCCGCAAATGATGCGACATTTTCATCGACTATTATTACTCGACTTTCTCCTTTACCCACGGAACACAGCTTTGCATTACGTCCCTTTAAAAAATCACCCTGTGGTGGCTGTCCCGCATTAAAAGGTAAATTGTGCAAGTGCGCATTAAAAGTGATGCAAAGGCGCCACGCAAGCTGATAGGCACGATTTAGCACTGCATATTGGGTTCTCTGTTCAGTCCTTAATAAAAACGTTATAAGCTCTTCAGCCGCACAATTTTCCTCTTCACAACCTTTTGAATGACTCGCTATACCACTTCTAACTGAAGATCCTATCTATTTTATCCCCTTATGTTTTATCGCCACGACTTCGAATCGAACAAATTTTAAGCTTTCATACAACTCGAACAGTACTCGTGATAGCAGGAAAATGTCTACCACAATAAGCATTTTGGAAACAAAAATGCCGATGAAATTTTCATTTCATCGGCATTGATAAACTCTTCTAGAAAGTCAGTGCTATTGTTTATTCAAACTTTGATACTATAAATTCTATTAGCTTAGGATTGGCTAACCTAAGTTCATTATAGCTTCACGACTCTTCACCATATTAGTGAATGTGCGTAAATCTTGATTCGCTAACTTGCTCGACATAGGAATATCGGCTTTCAACGGATCAACAGGTTTACCATTGATATGGAATTCATAATGCAAATGCGGGCCAGTCGAACGACCTGTATTACCAGATAAAGCAATCACTTGACCGCGAGTTACACGTTGACCTTTACGCACTAACGCCTTAGACAAATGTAGGTAACGGGTACGGTACTTACCACCATGTTCAATCACAATATACTTACCAGCAAACTGATGGTCCGTCACTAAACTGACAATTCCATCACCAGGTGCAACAACTTTAGTCCCGATCGGCACAGAAAAGTCTGTTCCATTATGGGGAGAAATACGCCCTGTGATTGGGTGTTTGCGATGGCTGTTAAAACGTGAACTCATACGCGGTTGTTTAGCTAACGGATAACGTTGGAATGCCCGAACTAAACTCTGACCTTTAGCATCATAATAACTACCATCAGAATATTGATATGCACTAATTTCAGAACGGCCACTTTTAATACTGACGCCTAAAATTTGGCTACTTCCCGTCGGTTCACCTTCAACATATTGATCATTTACCAAAACTGAGAATTTGTCGCCAGCTCGTAAATCACGGGCAAAATTCAATTTTTCTTTGAGTAAATCTTCAATTCGCTGAATATCTGCAGCGGCTAAGCCCATTTTTTGGGCTGAAACGTAGAAAGAACCTTTAATATCGCCAGTCAAAATTCGATTTTGCCAAACACCTTCAACGTTCACTTCTTCAACATTAAAACTACCGTCTTCATAACGCGTAAAAACCACTTGGCGGGCAGCGTTAAAATAAAGTTCTAATTTTTGTAACTGACCTTCACTATCAAGCCAAAATTGCATTCTGTTACCTGGTAACAAGGTATCAAGTGCCAAAATGTTTAAATCAGCTTCTAAAACCTTATACATAGTCTGCTGATCAACACCCGCCTTGGAAAATAACCCACTTAAGGTATCACCGGAAACGATAATTCGCTCAAACTGGGGAGCATTATTAATGAGTGCAGCTTGATCTAGGACTTCAGGTTCAGAAACTTGAGGGAGAATATTTTCAATATCGAGAACAACAGGGATACGCTGAGCAGTTGGCGTAACATGGTTATTATTCGGCATCAACATCGCAGCACCCATCAACAAACTACCCATTAATAGAATGTTCTTTTGGGTCGATGATAAGTTCTGCAAACGGGTTTGCGATAAGTTGATAAAGTTGGGTTTGCCTGTTTGCAACGCTTTTCACCTTTCGTTAACTTTGCGTTCTATTTTTGACCAGTCCCTTTGAGGGAAGCCCGAATTTTTTCCAACTTATATCAAAAAAACGATTATGACAAACGCTATTTCACTCTTTTGTTGCACCATTAATGAAAAACATGCGCTAGTTGGCATTTCCAACTCACTTTGTGTGTATTATCCGAATGTTAAACACACAGGAGATACAATAAATAACACTTATAAAACAATTTGTTATTTATCGCACTCTGTGAGAATGAGCAACTAAGGCAAAACTATCGTCATTTCGCTCCCATGTGAGGTTTTATTGATGTCGATGCGGGTATTTATCTGCTCTTTCATTTCCGACACGTGCGAGATCACCCCTATCATGCGGCCAGAGGATTGCAAATCCATCAGGGTCCGAATGGCCAGTTCTAAAGAATCTTGATCTAAACTGCCAAAGCCTTCATCGATAAATAAAGTATCGAGTTTAATACCACCTGCATAAGCTTGCACGACATCAGATAGGCCTAACGCCATAGATAATGCTGCCATAAAACTTTCACCACCGCTTAAGGTGCCCACAGGACGCACTTTGGAGGTATAAGCATCTTCTACTTCCAATTCGAGCCCAGAAGCTTTGTTACCCTTGGCCCTATCTTCCTTACGCAATAAACGATAACGCCCTTTGCTCATCAGATGTAACCTGTGGCTTGCCTCCAACAGCACATCGTCGAGCAGTACACTTAACACAAAACGTTGCAGGCTGATCTTATTACCCGTATTTCCATTAGCGACATCTGCAAGGGTGCCGATAACCGCATATTCATCTTCCAAAACCTTAGCTTTTGCATCGGCAATACTCAGCTGGGTTTGGGTTTGCATCAGTAATACTGTGCGAGTGTGAAGCAACTGCCATGCCTGCTCGGCAGCGTGTAATGCTTGCTGCGCGAACTCAAGCTCAGCAGCCAGCTTAATGCTATCGGGTAGTACTTTATCCTTAAGCTTAAGTGCTAACTGCTCGCACTGTGCCTTGGTCAAAGCACTGCGCTGCTGGTAAGCCTCAATCTCGCTGGCTAATGCACGCTGTTGTTCTTCATCCAGCATGGCCTCAAATAAGGCCTGTTGATCGGCAAAACCTGCTGCGACTAATTGCTGATTGAGTTGCTGCTGTGCACGCGTTTGCTGGGCTAATGCCGCCTCAGCAGCATTTTCAGCACCATTAAGTGCCGCTTTAGCCGCAACAAAAGATTGGCCAGTCTGTTGTTGGAGATCCCTAACACTAGTGATCTGTTGCTTAATTTGGCTGATACTTTGCTGATTTTGCGCGATTGCTGCAGTTAAGGCCTCAAGCGTTGCAAGCGCAGATGGAACACTTTGCTGCATGTGCGCTAACTGCCCCTGCAATAGATCCACTTTAGATTGCAGTGCACTGTCGTGTGTTTGTCCTTGCTCTAACTTTTGTTGTAAATGCGTTTCCTGTGCGTGCAACAATGCAATCTCTTGCTGTAACAGCTGTAACTGCTGATGGGCTTGCTCCGCTTGAGTGAGTGAGAAAGCGAATTGCGACAAGGTATGTATATGTTCGTCTAAAGGAATATCAACCGCAGTGCCCAATTGGACCGCGAGATCTTGTGCTTGCTGTTGCAAGGTTTCTAACTGCGTTTGTAGCCCACGATATTCCGCTCTGGCTTTGCTCAGGATTTCTTGAGCATTCGTTTCAACCTCTAGTGCTAATTGCAGCGCTTCATCACTTGGGAGTGGCTCTTGGCTTTGTGCTGGCTGTGGATGTGTTTGGCTACCACAAACGGGGCAAGGTTCATCTTGCTGTAATTGCCGCGCTAAAATAGCGGCCTGCCCTTGGTGCCAAGTCAACAATAAGGCTTTATATGCAACCTGTGCTTGCTGATGCTGAGCACTGAGTTGTCGCCCTTTGACTTTAGCCTCAACAAGTTTTGCCTGTGTCGACGATACCCTTGCCGCCACTTGTTGCCATTGCTGATAAGTCGACAATAACTGCTGTTGCTGCTGGTGCGCTTGTTGCAATGAGAGGCGTGTTTCGCTGTTGGCCTGTAGTTGCGGCAGAACGGATTCCAATTCACGGCGTTTTTGGATTGCGGTGGTTAACTCATTTTTGCTGTTCTGAAGTTGTGTTTTCGCACTAATTAGCTGCGTTTGCTCTTGTTCAAGGGTTTTATTAAGCCTATCCAATTCCCTGAGCTGCGGCCCTAAGGCATTCAGTTGTTGTTTAACCTGTTCCTGTTCGAGTAACGACGCTTCCAACACGGGCAAATCAGCAGCCTTAAGCTCTGCGTTATCGAAGGCTTGTTTAGCATTGGTTAATGCTGTTTTCGCATGTTCAAGGGCAAGACTTGCCGTCTTGGCTTCCTGCTCACGGGCCACAAACACCTCAAGCATGGGTGCCAAGTGCTGCGCCTGTTTAGCCAAATTCAGTTTGTAGGTTTGCGCAGCCATGTTTTCTTGCTGTGCATCAAGGGCTGCTGCCGTTTGCGTTAAGGCATCAAACTGCGCAAATTCGGCCAATAAATGCTGGGCGGCATCGCTGGTTTTTATCACCCATTGTTGCTGCTGTAATGCTTGTTCTTTCGCACTTTGGGCTGTTTCAAGTTCTGGCGTAAGCTTGGCTAATTCACAGCTAAGCTCGTCATCGGATGCTAAACCCGCACTTTGTAAGATGCCATCACGGCGACTGCGTTGATCTTTCACTAAGGCGCGGATATCTACAGCCTTATTTTTTAAGGAATCTTCAATACGTCGGTATATATGCGTTTGAAATAGCTGACTAAATATCAGTTCTCTGGCTTTAGAATCTGCCATTAACAATTCGCGAAATTTTCCCTGCGGCAACACCATCACTTGGCGAAACTGCTCCACATCGAGGCCAGTTAAGGCTTCAATCTCAGCAGTTGCCTCTGAGACTTTGCTCGCTACAAGCAAACTTTCATTACCCTCGGCGTCTATCTTATATAACTGAGCTTCGGGCTTCTGCACCGTTGAGCCGTCACCGCTTTTTTTAACTCTGTCTTGCTCTGGCACACGGCGAATACGATAACTGCTATTACCCAACTGAAAACTAAAAGTGACTTCTGTTAGCAAACTATCATCGGCCATATCGCAGCGCATCTGGCTGCCTTCACGCTCATTACCCGTGGTTTTGCCATAGAGGGAAAAGCAAATACCATCGAGCAAGGTCGTCTTACCCGCACCAGTGGGTCCATTAATCAAAAATAACGGATTAGTCCCTAAGGCCGTAAAATCAAGTTCTTGCGTCGATGCAAAGGGGCCAAAAGCTGACATGGAAAGGCTAAGTGGTCTCATGCTTGGCGCTCCTCATTGTGTAGCTTAGTCAGGAGTTCATCCATTACAGCTTGCTGTGCTTGTGTTAATGACTCACCGGACACTTGAGAGAAAAAGTCACGGAACATGTCCATCTCGCCTTTTTTGATATGATCTCGGCTCAAGGTGACTTGTTGCTGCCCCGCCATCAGACCAGTCCGCTCTAAATGCAGCACATTAGGGTAAACGGCTCTCAATTTTCCCATAGCATCTAAAATGGCATGTTTATCAAGAAGTCTGACCATAAGGTAGTCCTCACGCTTGATATCCGTTTTACCTTGGGCGAGTAATGTGGCTAACTCCCCTTCTAAGATGCGGACATCGCGTATTGACGTTAATGGCAATAAACTAATTTTAATCGGCGTTTGCGCGCTAAGTTCGACTAAGGTCACCGACTTATGTTGATGTTGTTCGCTAAAGGAATACTTCAAAATCGATCCTGAGTAGCGCACATGCTCTGCACCTTTGTATTGCGGTCCGTGCAAATGCCCAAGGGCGACATAATCAAACTCAGTAAATAGCGTTGGCGATATTTTATCGGCGCCACCAATGCTCAGTGGCCGCTCAGATTCTGACTCGCTGCCACCATCTAAAAAACAATGGCTTATCACCACTTTCGGCAAACCTTGGCTATCGTGCAGGCGTACTTGTTCAAGCAATAGCGTCATTGCGGCCTCATGGCTTGCCGCCTCACACTCAAAAACTTGGCGCACTGTGGCAGGTTCGGCATAGGGCAAGGGATAAAACACCACATCACCGCTTGAACTCGATAAAGTAATGGGATTAATGTCAGCACTCAAAGGCCCAATAATATGTAACCCACTTGCCGCCATTTGTTTTGCTGCAAAACCTAAGCGCTCGTGACCATCGTGGTTACCCGCAATCATAATGACTTGCAGGCCCAAATCATGCACTAAGCGGTTAAGCACATCATCTAACAGCGCAACCGCATTCGCAGGCGGAATCGATCTGTCATAAATATCCCCCGCCACAATCACGGCATCCACCTTGTGTTCATCCGCTAAAGCAATGATTTGCTCGAGCACAAAAGCTTGATCATCCAGTAGTGATTGATTGTGTAATTGACGACCTATGTGCCAGTCCGAGGTGTGGATAAATTTCATAATCGCTCTTTTAAAGAAGTGGTGGCGCTAAACCCGAGCGCACATGCCGCCCGTCGATGCAAATAAGACTGGCAAGATAGACACTGCACTTATATCAATCGGATTAAATATGTACACAATATTTAAAATACACGCCAAAACAATAAGAAGCCTAAAAAGTGTATTAAAAATGACAGGTAATACTATTCAAAAAACTTGAAAGAGTACACCTAACTCAAAGTAGGATGAGACGTTTTAAGTCGTCATTTGGCGGATCTTTTGGGTGATATCCACCTCGGCTTAACTTTTGAGCCAAAATGGACGTCACTAAGATACACTCATCCGCAGCTTAAAGAGCTTCTATTGATGAGTGAGTTTTATAAAATGCTTAATATCAAATAGTTTACGAAAAAAAATTATATTGGCTCGCCAAAAGTTTAAAACTCATAGCAAGGGACATAGTCACCACCAACGGCTTGATAATCTTTGTACCTTTAGTGATCACGAGACGAGAACCTAAAGTTGCACCAATCGCTTGCCCTGCCAGCATGACTAATCCTAATAACCAAATCACTTTTCCGCCCAAGGCAAAGAAGATCAGCGAAGCAATGTTAGTGGAGAAATTAAGTAGTTTTGCGTGGGCAGTTGCCTTCGCCAAACCAAACCCCGCTAGCGATACAAAGGCCAGCGCAAAAAAGCTCCCAGTACCAGGGCCAAAAAAGCCATCGTATAATCCCACGCCCAATGCTGCAGTAAAGGCAAATGCGGTAGGTGTCAGCACTTGATGTTTATCATCTTCTGAAATCTTTTTCGAAAATAAAAAGTAACAACCAATAGCCAAAATCAAAAAAGGTAACATCAACTCCAGCACTTCAGTATCGACAAGTTGAACTAGAATTGTACCTAATGCGGCACCGATAAATGCACAAATCAAGGCTAACTTAACGGATTTAAGATCAACCAGCCCTTTACGGACAAAGTACAAACTCGCAAAAAAACTGCCGCCACAGGCCTGCAGCTTATTTGTCCCTAAGGCAACCGCAGGCGGCAAGCCTGCCCACATAAGTGCGGGAATGGTCAGCAAGCCTCCGCCACCGGCGATTGAGTCAATAAAACCAGCCACCATAGCGACGGCAAAAAGTATCGCTGCGATTTGTAGAGTCAGTTCAAATTCCATGATGATTTATTATTCTTCTGATAAAAAATAGAGTGATTGCCGAACATTAGACTGCGTTTGCCAAATAAACGCAAAGGAGTTATTGTCGACACAGCGTGAGATAAACTCACACAAAATCCCGAGTCCTGTTCTGATTTTCCAGCAGTAGGAAATAAAATGTTTGCCGAACTACCGCCCCTCAATTCTCTCCGTGCCTTCGAAGCCGCAGCACGTTTACAGAGCATGACATTAGCTAGCAAGGAGTTGCATGTCACCCATGGCGCAGTCAGCAAACAAATCAGAGTATTGGAGGATTATTTAGGTTTTGGGCTCTTTGTACGCTTACACAAAAAAGTCGGTTTAACCGATGAAGCCAAACGCTATTTACCCCATGTTCAAGCCGCTCTGCAGACACTATCTAGTGCTACCAGTGACTTGCGCCGTCAGCCCACTAAACCGCAAACCTTAGCTATTAATGTGCTGCCAAGCTTAACCATCAATTGGCTCATTCCAAGAATGGAGCAGTTTAAATCCCGCCATCCACACTTGTATGTCGACTTATCCATTGGCGACTTTGCCGTGGATTTTAGCCAAGGTCGTTATGATATTGCGATCCGTAGTAGCACAGTCATCCCTAAGGGCGCGAATTATATCAAGCTGATGGATGAGGATTTATGCTTAGTTTGCGCGCCTTCGTTAGCGCCTAAACTGCAAAATATCGAGGACATTAATCACGTCACGTTACTGAAACACACCACCAGACCCGAACTTTGGGAGTATTGGGCGGAAAAGGTGGGTTTAACACTCACCCAAGCACAAACCTTTGGTGTCGAGCATTTTTATATGTTGAGTCAAGCGGCTGCGAGTGGCATGGGCGCAGCACTTATTCCGCGATTCTTCATCGAAGAACAACTGGCAAACGGCAGCTTAGTCATCCCCTTCGACGCCCCCTTTACCAGTCCCTATCGATATTATTTACTCACCCCAAAATCCCCAAGCCTGCCGTTAAAAGCTCAAGCTTTTATCGACTGGTTATTAGAGATTTTTGCGCCCTATCGTCATTAATCTACATTAAGCGTATCTCAGTTCAAGCGAGGCACAATAACGCTATAAGTGCCAAACGAGGCTATTGAGATCACTAACTGAGCGCAGAAAAACACTAATAAAAAACCACCCAAAAGGTGGTTTATTAGATTCAAGGCTTAAAGCGCATCAGAATTAGTGATTGCAATGCTCACCGTGAACATGGTCATGGTCATGGTCATCATCGTCCATAAACTCATCGTCACCGTCTTGATGTTGCATTACGCCCCAACCGTCGGTCATGCCGCCGAATTCGGCAGCAAAATCATTTAGCATGACTTCTTGTTCAACCAATGTATCGTACTCAGGCACCATATTGAGACAAACAATGATTTCCCACTTACCAAGCTCATCATTCAGATTCAGCTCAAGCTCGCCTTCCAAGTCAGAATTTGTTAATTCTTCTAACGCAGTTTCAGCATCGCGTTGGTCATCAAAAACCAAAAAGAAATCAACATCTAACTCTTTAGTTAAATCGATTCCCGCTTCAGCCATTGCGGCCAGCATTTTACCATTGTCATCATCTGGAAATTGCATTTCTTGCTCCACTGTTTCAGGCTTATTCTGCCGCAATGATTTGAACTGATTCACCATTAAAGCTGACGATGTCGCCCGCGATAATTTTTTTACGTTTACGAGTTTCAACTTCACCATTCACAGTGACTTGACCTTCGTCGATAAAATGTTTGGCTTCACCACCCGCATTGCTCATGCCTTGCACTTTTAATACTTTGTACAATTCAATGAAATCTTCGCCAGAATGCAAAGCCAATTGATTAATTTGCGCCACTTAATACACGCCTTCTAAAAATAAACCTGCGGCATTATACCAGCACAGTACAAAATTCGCTGAAGATAATTTGGCTAGAGACGTCTTTCATCGGCGAGTAGGCCAAAGGCTGATTCATCGAGCCAGTTTTCACCTATTTTGAATTGCTGCCTGAGTAAACCTTCAAGCCGAAAACCACACTTTTCGAGTACTCGTGCCGATGCGTGATTATCTTTAGCACAATGCCCAACAAATTTATGTACATTAAAACTTAAACAGGCCCAATCAATGACCGCCATTAAGCTCTCAGTCGCATAACCTTTACCGTGGCCCTCTGCCGCCAGTAAATAACCCACTTCGGCACGCTGTTCCTCGAAACTTTGACAATAAAGGCCCGTTAAACCGATAAACTGCCCAGTATCAACGGTCTCAATCACTAAGGTCAGCCAATCGCCAGAACCGTAGAACCAAGTATCGGAACGCTGCTGAAACTTACTGCGGATCACCTCTTGCGACTCTGGAACGCGTACAAAACGATTAATCTCAGGATCGTTATGCAGTGCATAAAAATGTTCCCAATCACTATCTTGTAAGCTCCTGAGTTTCAATCTATCAGTGTAGAGTTCCAGCATAGTGACTCCGTGATGAGCATATAAAACAAAACGGCAGCAAACGCTGCCGTATCAAACAAGCTGTATTAGATAAGCGGCAAAACTTACGCGCGGCTGGTCACTTCAAGTAAATGAAAGCCAAATTGCGTTTTCACGGGTCCTTGTACTTCATTTAATGGTGCACTAAAAACCACTTCATCAAACTCTCTGACCATCATGCCAGGACCAAATGACCCCAATTCGCCGCCTTGGGCACCTGATGGGCAAGAAGAGTGCGCGCGAGCAATTTGAGCAAAATCTGCGCCTTCCATTATTTGCTGTTTCAGCGCTTGACACTGCTCTTCACTGCTGACTAACAAATGTCTTGCTGTTGCCTGGACCATAGTAAAACTCCTGTAAGGATCATGAGACATTTGCCCCAAATATCATTGAGTTCCCACTAAAACATTCGTTTTAACAGGTTTGGAATCAACAGTATAAAAACTTTCTGTTGAATAAAAAAGTCTTAAAATGCCGTCACTGACAACAAAGTCAATTAACGGCATCTTACACGGCTAAGCTTGTTTCGACGCAATCCAACGATCGATCTTGTTTTCCATGACCGCCATGGGTAATGAACCTGATGTGAGGATTTGATCGTGGAACGCTTTAAGATCAAATTTATCACCCAAGGCTTTTTCTGCGCGGGCACGCAGTGCCAAAATCTTCAACTGACCGACCTTGTAAGACAAAGCTTGACCAGGGATCGCCATATAGCGCTCCACTTCAGCGACTATGTCACTCTCAGCCATAGGCGAGTTGTCTTTCATGTACTGAATCGCCTGTTCACGACTCCAACCTTTAGAATGAAGGCCAGTATCAACCACTAAGCGCATTGCACGCAGCATTTCATCGGAAAGCTTACCAAAATACTGGTAAGGATCGGTAAATAGCCCCATCTCAATACCTAAGTATTCAGCATAAAGTGCCCAACCTTCCTCGAAAGCGGTATAACCGCTAAAACGCTGGAACTCAGGCACACCGGTTAGCTCTTGTTTGATCGCGATTTGGAAGTGATGCCCAGGAGCAGCTTCGTGCAAAGATAAGGTCGTCATCCCCCACTTAGGCTGTGCTTTGAGGTTATAAGTGTTGATATAAAACACCCCTGGACGGCTACCATCCACCGCAGGCGCTTCATAAGAGGCACCCGCTGCCGATTGTTCTCTAAAACTTTCAACCGGCTTAACCACATAATCAGCCTTTGGCATCACATTAAAGTAGTTAGGTAAGACATGATTGATTTTATCTTTTAATACCATATAACCATCAATCAAGCCTTGGCGATCGCTATAGAAATACTGCGGCTCTGAAGATAAAGACGCAAAAAACGCCTTCAAATCACCCTTAAAACCGACCTGCTCACGCACCTTATCCATCTCAGATAAAATTCGCGCCACTTCACTTAAACCAATTTGATGAATTTCATCTACAGACATAGTGGTGGTCGTATGTGAGTTCGCCAGATGCTGATACCAAGCTTTACCGTTAGGCAAACCTGACCAACCATCAGTCGCCCGCGATTTAGGTAAATAGGTTTGCTTAAAGTAATCGCGTAAGTTCGTTAACGCTGGCACGATACGCTCGGCTATCATGGCTTGATAACGGGTGGTCAATTCCGCTTTATCTTGCTCTGAAAAACTCTCGGGGAAATGCTGGATTGGCGAGTAAAAAATGCTCTGAGTCGCATCCGTCGTTAACATAGCATCTAACTGAGGAATAATGCGCTCTACCAACACTCGAGGTAGTACCACTTTACTTTCAATGCCTTGATTCATACGATTTTCAGCAAGTGCGACCCACTTGATGAAACCATCGACTCTCTGTTCCCAATTACGATAATCTTGGACAGTCTTAAAAGGTTGTGCACTTTCGCCACTTCCCAGCTGCACCATAGTAATGACAGTGCTATAGAACTGGCTTATCGGCATAAAGCGTGAAGGGAAAGTTTCGTCCACTAACGCCATATCACGGTCATAGACGAACAGGTCATAACTCAACTGTAAATCCGCAGGCAGTTGCTTTGGATCTATCGCACGCACCTGAGCTAAATAGTGAGTATTAAGATCATGGCGAGCCTTGAGGTAATCCTCAGTTAAATCCCCACCGAAATCGGCGTTATAGTCATTAACGCCGACAAAAGTGGCGTAGATGGGCTCAAGCTTTAGGTAATCTTTAAAATAAGCATCCACAAGCGCTAAGTAACGCTGCTCTGCCGTTTGTGTTTCGCCCTGCACTGCTGGCGTATTGGCCGAGCTATTTTCTTGAACTGCAGTGGCTTCAGGCTTAGAACAACCTTGAAGGGTGAAGATTAACGCTATCGAACCTGCCAATAAACCCAATTTCATTTTAATATTTCTCCTTTTTGGCCCGCTATTGCAGAACTGTTTCTATACTTAGTTCAAGGTCTGCTATCGGAGTTAATCTATGATCTACTCGTTCCGCAACTCAGGTTTCAGGGATCCAGAAACTGGAGTCTATAACCAAACCTATTTCATGGAAGTATTCAACCGAGAATGGCATCGTCACATGAGAGACCACCAAAGCTTGGCACTATTGTATCTGTGCCCTCACATTCATGAAACCGTCAAACAACCCCATTTACTGGAATTCTTTACTAAACAAGTGCAAGAAGCGCTATTAAGAGCAACAGATATGATTGCTAGGCTAGATCACAATCACTTTGCGTTGGGTTTGTTCAATATAGATGAGGTGGGGACGGAAGTAGTGTTAAAACGAATAGAACAACAAATATCTGACTTTAATCAAGATTTTGGTAAACATCATAAACTGACAATCGACTATAAACTGGCTGCCTGTATTTGCCTACCTACACAGGAAAGTAAAATAGAGTCACTCTTCAGTAATGTCAGCCAACTTTCACAACAGCTTGAAAAAAATCATGATCAATCACAAGCTTTAATCCGATTACAGTAAATAGGTTTATTGATACCAAAGAAAAAGCCCCTTGCGGGGCTTTCGATTCAAACACTAAACTGCGAAGTAATTACAGCGTGATATTATGCATACGTGCTTTCTCTTTAATATAAGAGATATAGCTATTTGCACTCTTCTGTGTCTTCTTATCATTAGCAGCTAACACTGCACGGTTATAAGCCGACTTATACTGTTTCAAACTTAAATGAGCCAAAGCTAATTCGAAGTTTGCTTCACCAGGATGATCAATACCCATTGATATGGCTTTTTCAAGCACAGGGATCGCAGCTGTATATTGTTCATTCAAGTTTAATAAGCGACCTTGTTTCAAGTAAGTCTTGCCATCATTGGTGATGGCTGCAGCTTTACCGTAATACTCAGCAGCTTGCTTAAACTCTTTCGCATTTTGATAGAAACCCGCCAAAATCTCTAAAGACTTAGCGTCCTCAGCGATCATGCCTGATTTCATATGTTTCTGATAAATTTTAGCAGCTTGATAAGGAGCACCTTTTTGTGCCATTAACTGCGCTAAACGCGTAATGTTGCCCGCGCTATCTAAGAAACCATTTCTATAAGCCAAATCGTAAGTTGCAAGAGACTTGTCATAGTCTTCAACCATCAAATAAAACTGTGCTAATTGAACCCACAATCTGCCATCATCCGGGAATAAAGGCACCATGACTTCTAACACGCCAACAGCTTTCTTGTACTTCTTCTGATTGAAGTAAGCTGTCAGTTTCATTTGATACAGACCTTTGTCGGGAGCTTCAGCTAATGAAAGACCTTTGTCGGCCACTTCAATCACTTTATCCCACTGCTTAAGTTCTGAATGCGCAATACCAATACGGCGATACATTTGAGAATCGGATTTACAAGTAAATTCCATCCACTTGTAATAATAAGGAATCGCTTCCTTAAACTTTTTCTCTTGTAATAGCAAATCAGCATAAAGGCGCATAGTTGCTGCATGATCTGTACCACCTAAAATATCAGCTTCAACAGCTTGTTTTAGGTACTTGATCGCGGTATCCATTTTGCCTTTCTCGGCATAAAAGTTACCCAACATACGTGCAACATAGGCTTTATCGAAGTCGTTCTTGGCATTTGCCTCTAGCAAAATAGCAATAGCTTCATCGACCTGACCATTGGTATAAGCTTCAAATGACTTCTGAACTTTCTTCGCCGCACCTTCGCCCACGGCTTTAGATTGACGTTTGTCGATAGCACACTTTTCTTCTGCGACTGCAGATGAAAGAGTTAATGAACCTCCACAAACAGAAAGCAATAATAGAACTGCGATTTTATTAACATTACGCATTATTGGTTGCCTCCTTTATCTAAGGTGAAGTCTAGTTGTACTGTCATACCAGGTTGTTTCAATGGCTTGCCATCAACAATCTTAGGCTTGTACTTCCACTTCTTCAGTGCACGAATAGCTTCTTTATCAAATAAGCGTTTTGGTTCTGCTTGAATAACTTCAACGTCGTCGATACCACCGAGTTCGTTAATGGTAAAACGAAGTTGTACCCAACCTTCTTTACCATCACGCGCCGCAGCAATTGGATACTGAGGTTCGATACGAACGATAGGTGTAGCATCACCATCGCGAGTCATCATATTGCCTAATTTAAAACCGGTACTTGGACCACCAGCTTCTACACCCCCCATATTGAACGACATTGCTGTGTCAATATTGCTCGAAGATTCTGGCGGCGTTGCCTCAGGCTTCTGTGGCTGTTCTGGCGGTGGCGGCGGCTTAGGCACTACCCTTGGCTTATTCTGTGCTTTTGAATCCTGTCTATCCATAGTGATTTCAATTACAGGGGTCTCGGCCGATGTTTCGCCGCGCTGTGCGCCGCCACCGACCAAGAACGCCATAAAAGCGAACAGACCAAAAGTCACAGCAGCACCAATAATGATCGATACTAGTGCTCTTAGCATATTAATCGTTCCCCGCAGATACCGAAATTTTATCTATACCAGCCGCTTTGACTTGGTCTAGAACTTTAACAACTAAGCCGTGCATTGCGTCTTTATCAGCCTGAATCAATACAGCAGCTTCAGGAGCTTCAGCCAGCATGCGCTCAACGTTTGCCGTTACACGCTCGATATCAACCTGACGGTTTTCCATCATGATCACGCCTGTTTTACTGACGCCGATAAAGATGTTAGCCGAAGGCTTTGAAGTCGCTTGCGAAGCTTTTGGTTTGTTATAATCCAAACCAGAAGGTTTCACAAATGACGTTGTTACAATGAAGAAGATCAACATGATAAACACGATGTCGAGCATCGGTGTCATATCAATTTGCGCTTCCTCGTCTACACTGGAATGCTTTTTACGTGCCATGTTCAATCTCTCTCTAGTGGTGCGGCATGCTGTCTTTTAGCTTTTCTAAACTGATTTTCATTTTTACATCCAGACGAGTACTAAAGAATACTCCCGATAATGCTGCAACCATCCCCGCCATCGTGGGCATAGTCGCCATTGAAATACCAGCCGCCATTAAACGAGCATTACTCGTCCCCTGAACTGCCATCACATCAAACACTGAAATCATACCGGTTACGGTACCTAACAAACCTATCATAGGACAAATAGCTACTAAGGTTTTAATCATCAGCATACGTGCATTCAAATCTTGCTTCGCTTGGGACAGCCAAGCTTCACGGATACGGTGTGCGTACCAAGAGGTTGTTTCCTCTCTAGCATCCCACGCAGATATGATAGCTTTATGTTGCTTTGGTGATATCCAATTAAGATACCAATAACGCTCAAGCATCAATACCCACATGAAGAACAATACAAACGCAACCAACCAAAGGACGTTTCCTCCAGCGGCCATGAAGCCCCTGACGGAATCCCATATGTCCATCAGGTATAGCATCATTAGTTAGCCCTCTTCTCAGCATGTGCTGCGATAATGCCCGCACTTTGCTCTTCCAAAATTTGGGTGATTGATTTGCTACGCGCAACGAGTATTGCATGTAGTAACATCAGTGGCAGAGCCGCAACCAGACCTTGTACTGTAGTAACCAGAGCCATAGAGATACCACCCGCCATCAGTTTTGGATCACCAGTACCGAACAGTTGGATACTTTGGAAGGTCGCAATCATACCAGTTACTGTACCTAGCAGACCTAACATTGGGCCGATAGCTGCAATGACTTTCAAAATTGAAATTCGAGCTTCTAATGCAGGCGTTTCTTTCAGAATAGCTTCATCCAGCTTCAACTCTAATGTTTCAACATCAACATCTTTGTTTTCATGGTAAACCTTCAGGATACGACCAAGGGCATTGTTACCTGGGTTATCAACATTCTTAGCTTGGCGTTTAACTTTTGCACCGATAGCTGCCAGCACAATGAAACGCTCAACCGCAATTAATAAACCAATAGCAAGTAATATCAGAATAATATAACCAATGGTACCGCCTGACTCGATACGATCTTCCATGCTAGCTTTGTTCGTAAAGATGTTTAACAGTACGCCACGTGCAGGGTCAATATAGAAAGGTGCTGTACCAGAGGCCGTTTCTTCCCATTTAGCAACAGCGCTAACTTGATAGCCTTCAGGTTGTTGAGATAACTGCTGAATTAAACCTAATTCAGGGTTATATACAACGTATTTACCGTCAGCCGTTAAGTTATAAGCACCAATACGATGAATAGTAGTCGTTTTCACGTTACCATCAATTTCGGTAACAGAACCTTCAAATTTAACCACTTTGCCAGATTGCGCCATTTCAAATAGCTGCTCTTGCCAAAATTGTTCTAACTCTTCAATTTTTGGCAATTGCTTACGGGCACCTAAATCAGCGATAAATTTATCGCGATTTGGGAATTGAGCACTGATGTTTGAGCTTGCCAGTTTACCAGCGAAATCACCGGCTTCACCTTTAACTACACCAAACATTTCACCCAAGTCACCTTGAGCCGTTTTTAGATCTTCTTCTAACTGAGCAATTTTACGCTCGTTATCTAAGAACGCTTGGTTTAAATCTTTACCACGTTGCTTTTCAGCAGCTAACGCATTTTTTTCTT
This sequence comes from Shewanella sp. SM71, assembly GCF_025653905.1. Lineage (NCBI taxonomy): Bacteria > Pseudomonadati > Pseudomonadota > Gammaproteobacteria > Alteromonadales > Shewanellaceae > Shewanella > Shewanella sp. SM71. Next base: position 116,229 of record NZ_JAKKRW010000007.1, on the reverse strand, counting down.
TTTGCAGTAAAGCGGCCTTATCGCCACGCTCTGCTTGGAACTCTTGCTCACGCTTGCTGTTGACTTTACCTTCTGAAGCGCGTTCAACTTTAACTTGTTGCAATAATTGGTCAATTGACTTAGGCGCATCAGCAGCGCTCGCCATACCAGCAGTTAAAGAGAAACTTGCAGCCAACACAGCTGTAGTAATTAACTTCTTCATTATTGTGCAGTCTCCGCAGCAGGAATTGGTAACGCGAATAGATCTAGAGCGCCTTGTTTACGGGCAATGCGGATACCTTTGGTCAGTTCACGCAAATAGCTGTCATCTAACTTATCCCAACCCTTAGATTCTGGGTTGTACATCCAGCCAGTCTTTTGATCTAAACTCTGTGCATAAAGAGCAACACGACCTAAGTTAAAGAAGTCAACCAACACTTCTTTACCATCTAGGTTTAACTTACCTTGGTTAACGGCAACAGCACTACCGTATTCACGCTCAATACTATAAGCATCAAGAATTAGACGATATTTTTCTGCTAGTGTAACTTCGGCAGTATTAAGAAGTTTTTTCAGTTCATTAACACGATTAGTGCGTATTTCAGAATTAAAAGGTAAATCTAATTGAACAAACTGTTCTAATGACTCAACCATTTTAAACATTAATGGCACAACACCTTGGCGAAGTTTATCAACACCATTGATGTCACCCTGCACTGAATCCATTGTCTTTTGTTGATCAGCGACTAAGCTTGCAACGTAATCGTTATATGATTTCAGTGATTCGCGCTCATCTGCGACAGAACCATACTCAAAAAGCATGTCTTGTGCTTGATCGAAATACTTATCAACGTTCTTTTGCGACGCAGCAGCATCAGCATGGATCATACTATCCGCTTTCTGCACGTCGGTAAGAGGATCTGCAACTACTAAGTTGCTGCTCGCTAATGCCAGCACGCCAACAAGTGCAGTAGCGATTTTTGTTCTATTGCTTACCTTGGACATAGTTCCCAACCAATTTGAAGTGAATAAAAAGGTTTAACTTACCAGCAACATAACGACAAGGAATAAATACTTGCCGAAAAATTTCTGTAAGTTCGTCTTTCTCTTGTGATTCTTAGTTTTTTCTTCCCTTTCCTACGCCCTTACAGGCATAGACCCGCTGGCATCATTTCACAAAATGTTGACCTGTGTCAACATTTCAGACGACTAAAAACTAGTGTAAAGAAGCGTTAATAATGAAATTTTTTACGAAAGGTGTTTTTTTAGGCAGAAATGAATCTTTAGGGTTATTATTATTTGTGTTACAAAATATAAAATTAATTTAAAACCTATAAAATCATAAAGATAGCCAACAACCAACTTTGCGTACCCTCTTTATTAAAATTAACATTTTTTAACATAAAGACGACTCAAATAGATGCTCTTTACTCAAATCCCCCGATAAGATTTACTTAACTTGAACTCAGTGTAAGAACATCAGAACTAAGGGCACAAGTGATAGGATCTTTCGACCTCAAATAACCCCATCACACAGAAGAGCCTTTATACAACAAGTTAGTGGAAGTGTTTTGTGATATCTATGATGTTCCGATGTTGTCATCATAGAATTAGAGAAAACTTCATTAGCTGACGGGACGCACTAATCGCATCGCAATAAATGAGATCATGACCACCATTATCTTCTTCCAGATGCCCACCATAGTGCTTTCAAAAACGTCTACACAGGCAAATGACTCATTTTTACAAGTTAACTTTCCCAAATTTACTCAATTACACCCCTTTTCTTGGAGTTTGGAGTAAGGACTAGGATCTATTGCTCATCCGAGAGTGATTTTTAGACAGCATAGCAAGACGTATAATTTGTTTTGCAAAAAAAGCTATTAATCTCAAACTATGCCAAGATTTATGTTAACTGATACCCACTGGGGAAAACTATTTCATTGATGTAATAGAAAGCACAGGCTATATTTATGATAAACCTGAACATTCAAAGGCATTCTTTATCGCCTTCGACAGTTATTCCTTTGCAAAATTTCCCCAAAGAGTTCAATCATTGGAGTACAATCTTTAGACAACTTCATTTATGGTAAGAAAAAAGCATACAGGCATATCTATAAAAGCCTTAACTAGCCTTGCTAACACGGAATTAGTCGTTATCGATGGCTCGATATTCCACGCACATTAGTACTGAACTGATGCAACAACACAGAACAATGAGAGCCGAAGTAAAAGTCGAAGCTGTAATTAAACTTATAGCAGTCGATAGCGGAGAATTGCCGATTAAAGTCGAATTATCAGAAGGCCAGAGGCACAATATTACTTATCACACCCAGCCTCATTGGCACTTGAAGCAGCAAACGGTTTGATACCGAGCTTGCCGATGAAGGTTATGGAAGTGATACTTTTCCGGAATTATCCGCAAATAAAGGCGAGAAAACAGTTATATCCAAAGCGCTACTATAACAATACACCTCAAGTAAAGGTAGAAAGGTGTTTATATCTATTTGGGCATTTGGTGGAGAAAGCCATTTGAAGAATTACGCCAGCATGGTTCTACTAACGTTTACATTCATGTAGTTACAGATGCATTACTGATATGTTGCTAATATATTACTGAGCAATACTTGTACAACTAAGATCAATATCATAATATCTATCTTAATATCCATGATGAAAACCTCCTGATTCATATGCCAGCTTGAAGTTTGACAGAATACAGAAAATTCTAGTACTAAGGCGTCCAATACATCGCTAATGATAAAGGTTACGAGTCACACATATAAATTGGAATTTTAAATAAAAAGCCTGAATTAACAACTTAACTCTATGTAAAAAATGCATTTCTAAACATCATTTTGAAAAGGAAACGTACCATGCAAATATATCTCCCGTACTACTAACCACATTTTCCACCATAAGCTCTTTGATACCACGCGGTTCCAAATATTCTCTAAAACTATTCATATCCTCAATACTCTTTGAAGCCGCTACTAACTCAGTTAATCGCAGTCTGTAGACCGCAAGTTGTCTATTCACAAATGCAAGATAATCCATTTTCTTTCCGATAGACCAAAATAAACCATTCTTAAAAAATTCATTAATATAATTTAAAAATTCACTTTCACAGAGTGATTTTTCATCATAAGATGCTAATGAAGAAAGCAGGCGGTTTATTTCCGAACGACTTTTTTCACATTTCTCGCAAGATTTTATTCTAATCAAATCTTGCCTATCAGTCATCCTTCCCATATCAAGAGATATTTTATTCAAAGAAAACATTATACTTTCAATTTCAGGGCGTTCCAAAAAAGAAAGTAGTTTACTGTTATAAAGAACAATAACTGAGTTTTCATGGTGTATTACAGCATGAAATTTCCCATTATCTTTCAAAACCCTAAGAACCTCAGGCATTGAGGTACACATATCTGAGTACTCAATTCCAAACTGGGAGATGACAGTGTCAAACTCACTATCTGAAAATGGTAATAACTCTACAGGCGTATTACCCAACAACTCAATAACCACATTTTTATTTGTATGTGAGTTTGCAAGAGGGACTAGATTTATATCAGCATAGTCCACCCCTTTAACTTCTCCATCAACACTTAATTTACTAAAATAATCTTGAATTAAGAGTGGTAAAGCCCCATTACCTGTTGCTACATCAAGTACTTTAAACCCCATTGAAAATTGACTAAAAACATTTGACCATATATCTTTCAATTGACCAGTATAGTTCTCCTTAAAGTCGGTACCAAAGGATGTAACATGTCCTAATTTCCAATATTCACTCCAATGACTCGTCATTCTTCCCCCTATAAAGATTATCAGAAACTTATGGTAAAACTGCACAACAAAAATTTATCTACTCCCTGACAAAAATTAAAAACAATTGTAATTAAACATAGAGTTTACATTCTTTCACACTACCAAACGTTTAATCTTTAGCACCCAGAATTACACCATTATAAAATTGCAACTCCTGAAATTAAATAAATTTTAAATCAAACTTATTTTCAGCGCGTTCGAAGACAACTGCTTTATATAATTAAAAAGCCAGTTCTTAGAACTGGCTTTTATATTAAACCCCAATCAATTTAGAACTTAATTGTGTAGCTAGCACGATATTCACGACCATAGTTGTTATATAGGTCTGCGTTATCATAAGCTCCTTCATTAAGAATCGGATCTTCATCTGTTAGATTATTAACCATTAAAGTGACTGATCCAAAATCTCCAGCATTATATGTATAACTAAGATTATGAATTAACCATGAGTCAAGGTCTCCCTCTGGTACCAACACTAGCCCTGCAGCATCAATAGCTTTATCCTTAGCATATGTACCTGCAGTGTAATTCATATTCCAAGCAAATGTATGATCAGAAACTTTATAAGTTGTAGTGACCACACTCTTATAATCTGGCTGACCTTCCCAACCAGCTGTATTTTGTGCAGTAGCACCACCAATTTGTTCCGAAGTGTAATCAAGAACAAATGAGTTATTCCAATTCACTGAAAATTCACCAATTTGAGTTTCTATATTTCCAGTTAAACCTAGATCTATACCTTCAATTGTTAATTTATCACCATTGGCATAACCAGTACCAACTTTGAGTGTTTTACCTAAAGTTCCATCAGTAGTAGGTGCTCGTTCAACATAAAACGTACTATCTGGGGTCAACTGGCCGTTTGCGATGCCACGCATAACGTTTGTAACACTTCGTTGCGCAATTGCATTGTCAATATCTAAATTAAAATAATCTAACTTAACAGAGAATTGCTCTATTACATCCCAAGCTATACCAAAATTAATATATTGAGAGGTTTCAGCATCCAATTTATCATTCGATGATATATAGGTATCAAACTGTTTTGTAGGACAAGAAGCTGATGCATTTGAAACACAGAATGGGTAGTCTTTTCCGCTTTCAGCACTGAAAGTGTCTGCCGCATTTAATTGATCTAACCTAGGAGCTCTGAATGCTTCAGAATAAGAAGCTCTAACTACTACGTTATCTAATGCTTGCCATCTTACTGATGCTTTTGGAGATAAATTACTACCAAAATCACTATATTTATCGTATCGTGCAGCTAAGTTGACTTCAACACTATCAACTATTGGTAATGCAGCCTCATAGAATGTAGCAAAAACTTGACGATCACCACTTGATGAGTTACCAGCACTACCACCGATTAAACCAGCTTCAGACTGAGCGTCATATACCTCAGAGAAATCCTGAGTAAAGTATTCCATTCCAAAATAATGTGCAACAGCTCCGCCAGGAAGTTCAAATGCATCAAAACCTATGCCACCATTATACTGATGAAATTCAGCACGACTTTGAGTTAAAGTCGTAGCTTTCATGTTTGCAATTCCTTCCTCTGAGCCTAAATCAATACCATTGGCTATATTGTGAGCTAAGCCAGCATAACTTAGATAGTACTCACCAATACTCTTATTATCAGCTTTATTATAGTGATAGTAAAATTCCCAAGAAGCATCGTTTAATGATGGCAGAGTACCACGCAAACCAGTTAAATAATCTTGATTATAATCATCAACATTACCATCACGAGTTCCAATTCCTACCCAACGCCAGTAACCTGTTGTTTCAACACCATATGGATTATTTGGATTATCCGCAGCCATTTTATTCCATGCTGCTGCAGGTGGTGCATAGCGACCAAATGAGTTGTTTTGGGTGAACATTGTTCTGCCAAACCACTCGACGTCTTCAGCAATCTCATAATTTGCATCAACGTATACAGTATTTCGATCTATTGATGCTTTATTATACGAAACGTTAGCGTTTGCATACATACAGTAAGTCGAACCAGGGCCCCAATCATCATCTGCTGCAACTTTCTTAAACACATCTGAGCCATATTGAGCGGCTAAATCATCACATAATGGCGATGCTTGAGCTTCTGAAAAATCTGGTGACGCAACAGTCGCACCATAGATACTCCAACCAATAGTATCAGTGTATGCTTGAATGATTCCGTCGCCATTATTATCTGTCATACTTGCAGCTGTGTACGGACGATCAGCATCAGAAATACCTTTACGGTCTTGATGGTCAAAAGCGAACGTTATGTTACCTTTATCCATCTGATAACCAGCAACCACAGAAAATTCTTTGCTAGTTTGGCCACCATCAGCCTCACGCGAACCGCTTCCAACATTGAATTCAATACCTTGGTAGTTCTTCTTCATGATGATGTTAACTACACCAGCAATAGCATCAGAACCATAAGTAGAAGAAGCACCATCAGTTAAAATTTCAATACGCTCAACAGCAGCCATTGGAATTGCGTTTAAATTTGCGGAACCACCACCTAAAGTAGGAGAACCAGGAAAACGTTTACCGTCAATAAGAACAAGAGTTCTATCCGATCCTGCACCACGTAAATCTATAGTTGCTTGAGATTGAGCTGAACTACCTGATCTTTCAGAGAAAGAACCGAAAGTATTCAAATTACTATTACGCAAAGCATCTGCAACAGTAAGGTTCCCTTCCATTTTCATATCTTCTGATGAAATGGTTGTTACAGGTGAAGCACCTTCTAAATCGCTACGTTTGATGCGTGAACCGGTAACCTCAATACGCTCAACTTTTGCACCATCTTCAGCAGCCAAGACCGCTGGAGCATTTAATGTCGCAGCAGCCAAGCCGCCAAGCAGAGCATAACGTACTGAATTAGATAATAAATTGTTCTTATACATTGTCTATCTCCCTTGATAAATCATGTTTTTCTTATATTCTGCATCTACATTTATGCATAGATAGCGTAAATTGCTCTATCGCAACCTTGGTTGCTAACACGTCAATTTCAAGAGCAATAAAATCACATATAAAACACTAAATCAACAAATAACAAACAAATAACACATTATCATCCTAACAAAGATACATGAGGATGCATGATTGATGATTATTTATACAGAAAGTTATTTTAGGGGATGGAGATAGCACAACTTACGTCATAATTGACGTGAGCTTGGTTGTAAGGAGAGAAAATGCTATTTAACACGACCTTATTGAGTTTAATAACCTTTTTAAATGAAAAAGCCCAAAGTTTTACACTTTGGGCTTTGAAGCAACACTTACAACTAGCACAATTCTAAACAATTAAACTATTGTAATAGACAAGGCAGGACTTAAAGTGTGTAACGGATACCAATGGCAACGCCGTCAGATTCAGAAAGCGACATTCTGGCCTCATGTTCTCCAGAAAAATCACTGTAATCTTTACGTGCTTCTACGTACAGCACTGTGTTTGGATCCCACACAAAGTGCAAACCGACAACGACAAACTGACGCTTAAATTCATCTGTAGGTTCGGCATTGAAGTTAGGCTGGATGACATAATCTTTACCGGCATCAAGCACGTTGTAAGAAATGAATGGGCGTAATCCATTGTCAAACTTGTATGAAACTAAACTTTCAATACCATAGGCGTCTTTGATCAAACGACCAATGTTGTCTGTGTCATGATTTTCTTGTCTGTTAACGTTTGCAGCAGCGTATAAGCCATTGCTATCGAAGTTACCCCAAGTGATACCCGCACCGTAGATAAGATCAACCGCAGTGGTTTGTTCACCGTTACCAAAACTCACATCAAACTCACCGCGGTTAACACCCGCAGTAAAGGTCAGCATATCAGTAGCTTTATAGGTCAGCGCGCCACCATAAGTATAATTATATTCTACTTGTTGAGCTGTACGATCACCGCTGTTCCATAACTCTTCACAAGCTTGTTGAGTAATATCTTCTGAATCACAAGTATAGAAGCTGCTGTTTTTCAACTGTGCTTGAACTGCAAAGCTTACATCGCCAAATGCATTGCGATATTGAACTGTTTTATCACCACGACCAACACCGTTTACCGCGCCATCATCTTTATTATAAGTGTAAACACCTGCAGTGTTACCGTCCCACACAAAACCGTAGTTAGTGTTGTAAACGACATCGTACCAAGCGCCCCACTGCTTACCAATAGTCAGTGTTCCATAAGTGTCATGGGACAGACCAGCGTAACCTAAACGGTTATAAAAGAACTCTTCTTGAACAGATTCGAAGCGATTGTTATAGACAATGTCGCTACTACCAACAGGATTCACACCCCATTCCAATTTCGCTAATGCTTTCCAACCGTCAGTCAACTCACGATTAAAACCAAAATTAATGCGAGATGCGCCGTTAACAACCTCTGTTTCCCCTTGAGTGTTGATCACGCGTGCATCAATAAAACCACCGATTTCTACGGCATTTTTATTATCTTTATAGATCTCGATAGCTGAGACTGATGGAACTAAAAAAATTGCTGCAAGCGCAGTTGCTACTAACGTCTTGTTCATTTGGTGCTTAACCTTTTTTGTTTATGTTCTGTCAACGTCATTCCGTTGTTATATTTCCTTACAATTTCCTCTTAAAGGGTAGCAAACTTTCAATATTCCCTCAAAGCTAAACCTAAAGAATATGTCGATTAACATCACAAAAACAAACCAGTTAACCTCTATAAAACAGGTTAAAACGCTACATTCGCCACCCTGAGCAACACATAAAGAACATTAAAAACACTATATTAACAGTAACTGCTTTGACGCAATATCCATGTAGTTTAGTTTCATTATCGAAAAAACAGGCTCGGCAATAGGGCCAATTTGCTTATCAATGTAGTATTGGTAATCAATTGGTGACGTTCTGTACAGTAAGGATTCCGGTCCATTTACAGTAATCTGATAATCAATCTGCGCCCCACGCTTGCCAAAAGAGGCATCTCCTGTTAAGTCGCATAATTGTTGAGCGACTTTAACATGAGGAGAAGATTTAGCCGTGTAATCTTCAATATTGCGTCGCATACGTTTGCGAAATACCAAATCATCATCCAACTCGCCATCAAGCAGCTTTTCAAACACACTGGCCAAATAAACACTGATATCCCTTTGGTTAAACATCCGTTCATAGAGTGACTCTTGAACTTTGCGCGCTAAAGGGCTCCAATCACTGCGCACTTGCTCCATACCTTTAAAAGTAAGCTCAAGTTCATCGCTCGCATTACGCCACGCGCCAACATAACGTTTTTTACTGCCTTCTAACGACCCTCTTAAGGTCGGCATAAAAAACTGCTCATAGTGGCGTTCAAACTGTAACTCGAGAAAACTCTCAACTTGATGATCTTCACCGATCTTAGCCTGCCACTTAGCATTAATTTCCCGCGCCAGAGTGTTACCTAAGGCGTTAATGTCTGAGAGATCAGGCTCGCTGCCAAGCCAGACAAAGGTCGAATCCGTATCGCCGTAAATCACTTGATAGCCCATCTCTTCTATCCATGCGCGGGTTTGTTTCATGATTTGATGGCCACGCATAGTGATCGAACTTGCTAACTTTGCATCGTGGAAAACACAACCTTGAGAACCTAAAACCCCATACAACGAGTTCATGATAATTTTTATCGCTTGGGATAAAGGCGCATTGTGCTCACGTTTGGCCTTTTCGCGCTGCTCAGATAATGTTTGGATAAGCTTAGGTAAAATGGGCTGTTGCCGACTGAAACGCCCACCGAGAAACCCCGCAACACAGTCAGACTCGGGCAATCGCAAACCTTCAATTAATCCCTTAGGGTCAATCAAAAAGGTACGAATAATGGAGGGATACAGACTTTTAAAATCGAACACTAAGATGTGCTTATAAAGTCCCGGTACAGAATCCATCACATAGCCACCGGGGCTTTCGATCCCATCACTCGCAGGAGCATCGGGTGCGACGTAACCGGCTCGATGTAGATGCGGTAAATACAAATGATTAAACGCCGCCACCGAAGCCCCTACCCGTCCCAGTTCTAAACCTGTCAGTTCGGCACGCGCGAGGGCAAAATCCCACAATTGAGTGTGAGTAAAAATATCCCACACTAGGCGGCTATCGGTAAGATTGTAATGGGCTAATGCTTGTTTATCGGTCTTAAACAGCTGGTCAATTTCTTCAACGCGATTATCGACGTTATGAATGGCCTTGCCTTCACCTAATAGTTGCCGCGACACAAATTCCAACGAGAACCGCTCAAAGTGATAAAAAGCAGCTTTAAGCCAATCGATACCATCGAGTACCACACGGCCCGGTAAAACTAAGGTTTCTGGGCGAAACTTATTATCAACTTTCCAATCGAGCTTGGCACCGCCGCGGCCAATGGTGAGCGGAATACGATGTAATAATGCACGGCGTGACAATAGCGCGAGATCGAAACTCACCACTGACCAACCGATAATAAAGTCAGGATCAAACTCATGGAACCACGCGATTAATCGATGAATGAGTGCAGCCTCATCGGCCACCCATTCAATATATTCGGGAGAGTTTGATTCAGCCTCACCCACCATAATCACTTTTTCATAAGTCTGCTTGAGGCTATCTTGCTCACCGTCTCGGCCACTGTCTTGACCATATAGTGCAACCGAATAGAGTAAACCCTCAAAGCTACATTCAAAATCCAGTGAGATACAGCGCAAATGTACACCCGTTAAAGGGGCAATACTCTTAGCCCGCTCGGCGATAAACACGGGCAGCGAGTTAGCCTCAAGACTGTCGCTAGTCGGCGCAGAGAAATGTCCTAAAAACGCCACATCAAGTGCCACAAACCGCTCGATTAAATAACGCTGTTCAGGGCGAATGTCGGCTTCAAATAAGGGGATGTCGGCATCTTTAGCGATGCGCTGTAAGGTACGTAAGCTGTTGCTCGATTTAGCATAAACACCACTGACTGCGCCGCCTTTAAAGCTTTTGAGCGCTAACGGTACAAACCGCAATGCTTGACCCGGCGTTTGCAACTGCAAAGCCGTGACATCAGTTTGATGACAAAAACAAATGTGTTCAGTGCCTTGCACTTCCACCAGCACAGGGCCTTGGGCGGTAGCCAGATAATACTGCAACACTAAACTCCCATGACGATGAATCGCATGGCGTGTTAAGACTCGACCTTGTACACTAACGGCCGCGGTAGCCTCTGACTTCATCGCATGGGTTCCCAAATCGCATAGCTAGTCAATTTAGATGGTTCCTCAATTAAAATGCCGCCAAATGGCAGAAAAGTTTCTTAGGCTATGCAATCACTGTTATTATGTACAGCATTAATTCGATAAAGTAGTGACGCATGTTACCTGACAATGTAAAAACCCAGATCCGCGCCATCTATAAGGATATTGCTACCGCCTTGCCTAATTTTAGGCCGCGCCGCGAACAAAACTATATGGTGGCGGAAATCTCTAAGACCCTCGCCGGCGACTATGATAAAGATAGGCGCATCATAGTGGTCGAAGCAGGCACTGGGATCGGTAAATCATTGTCTTACATCCTCGGTACCATTCCACTGGCATTAGCGAGCAAGAAAAAGGTCTGTATAGCTACCGCAACCGTCGCTTTGCAGGAGCAATTACTGCATAAAGACTTGCCCTTCTTCCTTGAGCAATCCGGCTTAAATTTCCGCTTTGGCTTAGTTAAAGGTCGACAACGTTATGTATGTCTATCGAAACTGGCGATGCTCATCGGTGACGACAACAGTACACAAATGGCCATGTGGCAAACTAAACCAGACAATAGCCAAGTGGCTATGATGCACGGCCTGTTAAAAGACTATAACGAAGGTCGCTGGAACGGCGAAATCGACACCTTAGCCGTGCCGCTGCCCGATCACCTGTGGCAACAAATCGCCTGCGACAAACACAGCTGTCATCGCCAAGTCGCCAGCCACAGAAATTGCCCGTTCCATAAAGCCCGCGAAGATGTCGATACTTGGGACGTGCTCATCGCCAACCACAGCTTGTTATTCGCCGATTTAGAGCTAGGTGGCGGCGTGATTTTGCCCGATCCCGAAGACGTGTTTTATGTTATCGATGAGGCACATCACTTACCGATTGTGGCGCGGGATTTCTCCAGTGCACAGGCCACGCTGAGGGGCGCATGCGACTGGCTCGAAAAAATTGGTAAAACCTGCGCTAAGTTACAAAACCAAATAAAGAACAACAATATAATTGCCCCCGCGCAGGCGATGCAAGATCATTTAGGCGATCTTATCAGCCAGCTCAATCAAGTGGCCCACTACTGCGATACCCAAACCAAACACTTTGCTAATCCTGAAAACCGTCTGCGTTTTGAGCACGGTAAACTGCCGGACTCATTACTCATTCTGGCTGAAAACCTTGCTGTGACCTCTAATCTTGCCCTCAAACAGTTTAATAAAATGCTGTCACTGCTGGCCGAGGCGATTAAAGATGGCGATATTCCTAAACATCAATCCGAAGCACTATTGGCCGAAACCGGATTTATGCTGCAAAGGCTCGAAAACCTGCAGAAATTGTGGAGGATGATGGCCAAGGAAGATAAGCATAAAGGTGCACCTATGGCGCGCTGGGTCGAACTCATCACAGGTAAACAAGTGGATTATCTGTTTAGCGCTTCACCTATCGAAGTCGGCTTTATGCTGGAATCCATGCTGTGGCAAAAGGCCGCGGGCGTGGTTTTATGTAGTGCCACACTGCGCGCACTCAATAACTTCGACCATTTCGTGCATCAAGTAGGTTTGTCACTCAACGATGGCAGTCGTTATTTAGCCTTACAATCGCCCTTCGATTACCCCAATAATGCGACACTTTATTTACCCAAAATGCGCACTGAGCCGACGGATGATGCCTATACGGCTGAACTTGCCGAACAAATCATCACCCTTATTGAAGGCGAAATGGCAACCTTAGTGCTATTCGCCTCCTACTGGCAGATGGAAAAAGTGGTTGAATTACTTGAAGGTAAACTCACCACTGAGCTACTTATCCAAGGCAATGCGCCACGGCAACAATTGTTAGAAAATCATAAAGCTAAATGCGATAAGGGCGAACCAAGTATCTTGTTCGGCACCGGCAGTTTCTCTGAAGGTCTCGACTTGCCCGGCGATTATCTGACTAACTTGATCGTCACTAAACTGCCCTTTGCCGTACCAACCTCGCCCGTTGAGCAAGCGCATGCAGAATATGTCAAAGTCAAAGGCGGTAATCCCTTCTTACAACTGACGATCCCAGATGCTTCACGTAAGCTTATTCAAAGTTGTGGTAGATTACTGCGTAAAGAGCAAGATTATGGCCGAGTGACTATTTTAGATAGGCGGTTAGTCACTAAACGCTATGGTAAGTCCTTACTGGATGCCTTACCGCCCTTTAGACGTGTTATAGAGTAGGATTAAAATTTGGAGTTGTTACTCGAGCCCAGTCATTGGGCCCTGTTGGCAGTCATAGGTCTTATCGCTGGATTCATTGATGCCGTCGTGGGTGGCGGTGGCCTCTTGTCGATCCCCGCACTGTTAACCTTAGGTATTGCACCGCATACCGTATTAGGCACCAATAAGTTAGCCGCAAGCTTTGGCTCTTTTATGGCGGCTTGGACCTATTATCGCAAGCACCTCTTTAAACCCTCATTTTGGTACATGGCTTTTATCGCCACCTTTATCGGCGCGGTATTGGGCAGTTTCTTAGTCTATTTAGTCGATACTCAATGGCTCGAAAAAGTCCTACCCTTGCTGATTATTGGCATCGCCATTTACAGTTTAGTCAGCCCCAATGCGATGTCAGACGTTAACTGCCAAGCACCAACCAGCAAGCCACCAGCCAAGCAACAATGGCTACAGGGGCTGGCTTTAGGCACTTATGATGGTTTTGCAGGCCCAGGCATTGGCGCATTTTGGACCGTCACATCTGGCTCTTTGTATAAACTGCCTTTACTGCACAGTTGCGGCCTCGCCCGTGCGATGACCTTCACCAGCAACTTGACCGCATTGACTATCTTTGGCTGGCTTGGGCAGGTACAGTGGCAAATAGGTTTGTGGATGGGATTGTGCATGATGTTAGGCTCATTTATCGGTGCCCGCTGTGCGATTAAATTTGGCATGCCCTTTATCCGCCCACTGTTTATTTTGATCGTGCTAATGATTGCAGCGAATTTGGCATGGAGCGCATGGTTGTGAACACCCAACAATTAATGGTGATGCTGAAAAATCAGCTTAAAGCCTTAGAACAAGAAGTGCTGCAACACGATAATCGACTCGCGCCGCCGCAGCGTAAACTCCTGCAAGAAACGGAGCGTTTTAATCACTCGCTGTTTGTCCAACACGGCGCCCAACTCGGCCCCTGTATTGAACAAATTCGTAGCAGTATTATGCAGCTCGAAAAACAAATTAAGCTTAAACTCGCCCCCCAGACCATTGCCCTGAGCTGTGAGCGGATCCAAGATAGATTCACCGCAGTCAAACGAGCCTTGCTGACCACTTCTATTGACATTAAGTCTAAAACTCAGCAGCGTGCCAGTAGCCGTGCCCGTTTTGCACAGCGCCAGAATCAGTCTCACCAAGCAAGTGGTTTCGATTGGATCGCCAATAACGTGATGCAAAATAGTCATGAGATCTACGAAGAATTGAACAAACATCTTAATTGGGCGAAAAAATTTGAACAAAAAATTGAAGAAATGGAATCAAAACTTGAAAACTGTCATAGTGCTGACAAAATAAAATTGCAAAATGACATCCTTTTGATGCATCGTCGTCTAGGGAAATGCAGGCAAGCTATTAGTTATATAGAAGATCGCATTCAAATATTCGAACGCCCGTATCAGAGTAATAACCGTTAAGGAGTAACAATGAAATCACTTTTGCCAATTAGCAGCCTGCTAGTATTACTCGGATCTGCCTCAGCCTTCGCTGCAGATCTGAACATTCCTATGTCATTTGAGTACCTTGCTCTTGATGGTAAAAAAGTCGAGTCGAGCGTATTTAACCATAAAAGCAGCTTAGAATTGGCCCCCGGCACTCACAAAATCGCCATTCGTTACCATGAAATGGTAGAGGATAATTTTAGTGACAGCCAAACCTTTGTTAAGTCAGCACCTTTCATCGTTACTTTAGATGTTGATGGCGACCATCAATATTATCTGCAAGCGGCCGAAGGTGAAGTCGTTAAAAAGCCTAAAGTTTACGCGCAAAACCCACAAATCAAATTAACCCGTAGTGACAAAGGCAACGTCAATTACCAAGTGGTGAATACCAATTTAGAAGAAGAAAGCTTCGTCTCTCGCCTTTTCAGTGGTAATCAAGCCGTTGACGTATCGGGAACTGCCGCTGCAGCAACCGGTGCAGCTGGCGCAGTGGTTGCCGTTGCACCAGCACCCGTGACAGCATCGGCGACCGTTAACGCAACATCACTCACGGCCCCCGTAGACACCTCTAAAGCAGCAGGAGCCAACCCACAACAAATGTTGCAATACTGGTGGCTACAAGCGGATGAAAAAACCCGTAAAGAATTTATGAGCTGGGCAATTTCACAGCTATAACAACTTGCGATAACGAGGTTTAGTCAATATTGACTCTGATCCCACTGGTTTATCACGCCAGCTATTCCAAGCTGGCGCTTCCTCCCCATCACAGATTTCCCACCACTAAATACGCACATTTACGGCAGTACTTACTCGATAACCACATTGCCACGACTGCACAATTCCACGCACCAACGGCCATGACTGCAGAAGATGTAATGCAAGTGCATCAACGCGAATATGTAGGGCAATTTATCGCGGGTACCTTGCCAACAGCAGCGCTAAGACGGATTGGTTTCCCGTGGAGTGAAGCCTTAGTTGAGCGTACCTTGCATTCTGTGGCTGGCACCACACTCACAGCTTCATTAGCCATAAATCAGGGTATTGCCCTGCATCTCACGGGTGGCTACCATCACGCCCATTACGATTTTGGCAGCGGCTATTGTATTTTCAACGACCTTATCCTCGCGGCCAGAAATGCCATCGCAAGCCATCAAGTACACAAGGTACTGATTTTTGATTGCGATGTGCATCAAGGTGACGGCAGTGCAACCCTCAGCCACCAACATCAAGGGATCATCAGTTGCTCGATTCACTGCAAAGAGAATTTCCCGAATCGTAAGCAGCATTCCCACTATGATATTGAGCTAACCAAAGGCAGCGATGACAATCTGTATCTCGAAACCGTGGAGCAAACACTCGCCCTCCTTATCCGAATCCATCAACCAGATCTGATTCTTTATGATGCTGGGGTCGATATTCATCAAAATGACGATCTTGGCTTGCTCAATATCAGCCAAGAAGGACTGTTCAGACGGGATTTAACTGTGTTATCAATGGCAAAATCGGAAAATATTCCAATTGCAGCCGTGATAGGCGGCGGCTACAGCAGAGACGCACTACAATTAAGCCAAAGACACTGCCAACTTTTTATTGCGGCAAATCATTTGTGGTAGCAAACTCAATGAAAACCGTCATGGAGCATAACAATGCAACTCGAAATCCGTAATTACTACGAAGTTCTTTTAATGGAAATATTGTCAGATGAAGGACTTATGGACGAACTTCCTGAGGACTATCTCGCCGACTTATGTTGCGTTACCTTAAATCAACTGCCTGTGCGCTACATACGCCACCTCGTCGATACTTACTTCTTTGAAGACTATAACGAGCTGCAGGAATTAAAGCGTGAGATCCAAACCGCACTCGAAAAGTCCCGCGCCTTTCTTAAACAAAATCTGCAAAAAAGATTACAGGAAGAAGCCGAAGCAAATCGCTAATCTTGCTAAGAGTTACTATTGAGAGCATTTTTAGCCGTTGCAGTGGCAAGAACAGAGGCAGGTAATGGATTATCTCATTGTGCAGAAATATTAACGCTATAAATGATTAACGGCAGAAAACGGAAATAGCCTGTAAGCTAAAATATTGAATAATATAAATTGAGTAGATATAGAGAAGTACAACGGAAATAAGCAGAGGGACTGTTGAATTGGAGGTTCCCCTAGAGCCGACACCCCGGCACACGAGTCGCTTGCTGCGGTTGCTCCCTTCCGGGCCTGGCCGAGTTCACAAGTTATCATTGCGGGGGGACCCTAGGGTCACCATAACTTCGAACATTACTTTGAATGACATAAACCAAAGCATTGCTTGAACGCGAAGGATTATCCCCCATGGCCCCTATGGGATCAAGCGCTAATCGATAAGATCTCTTAATATCCCACCTAACTGCACAATCTATAAGCAAATGGAGTGATTGAAATGATAAAAGCCTGCAAATGCAGACTTTTATATATGTTTTACTGAATCTCTTATCATAAAAATCAGTAGGCTACAGCGCAATCATCGCCAAAGGTGGTTACAACTTGATCAAATGGCGATTTTGCTCAATTATCTTAGCCCCAACACCAGAGACATTCGCTAAGTCATCTATGGCATTGAACTTACCATTTTTAGTGCGATAGTCGACAATCGCTTGAGCCTTTGCGGCACCAATCCCTTTGAGTACGAGTAACTGCTCGGCTGAAGCGGTATTGATGTTGACTTGAGCGGCATCTGGCATAGCTTTCTTCACATCCGATGCCATTTCACCCGCTTCAGTTTTAGCCTCTACTTTCACGGCGGCCTTGGTTGGGGTTTCTGTTGCGATTGCTGGGCTTGCCAAAAAAGCCGTTAATGCTATGGCACTCATAAAAGCAGGTATACGATTTGTGGTTTTCATAACAATTCCTCTATTCCATGATTTGCGGCCTTTCGTCCTACTTCCGTGGCCTCAAATCAAAAATAGTCTAAGCTGTCCCGAAATACCAAATCGGCGTCATAAATATTCACTATCGCTAAACTTCTGTCTTCGGCTCAATGAGCCAGTGCTTGACTATGATAAAAAGATGCAAAAAGCATCCTTTTATCATTCAAATAGCTAACGGTCTTTAAAATAACAACATTCATTAAGCTAATCGAGCTAGCGCTTGGTTCAAGTCGGCGATGATGTCGTCACAATCCTCTAAACCAATAGAGATCCGCAGCAGGTTATCACCAATGCCAGCCGCCGCTCTTGCCTCTGGCGTATAAGGTGAATGCGTCATCGATGCAGGATGTTGGATCAGGGATTCAGCATCACCTAGACTCACCGCAATTGAGAACAACTTTAGATATCCGACAAAGGCCATGGCTTCTTCTAAATTTGCCGCCAGTTCAAACGCGATAACACCACCAGCACGTTTCATCTGCTGGCCAATGAATTTATGCCCTTGATGAGATTTAAGCCCGGGGTAATACACACGTGTAATGCTTGGATGTTCCGCCAAAAACTCTGCCACGCGCTGGGCACTATCGCAATGGCGCTGCAAACGCACATCTAAGGTTTTAAGGCCGCGTAAGATCAGCCAAGCATCATGTGGCGATATCACAGCGCCAATATCCTTTAAAATTTCATACTTTACTTTATGGAGCTGTTCTTCACTGCCACACACTATCCCCGCAATCACATCGCCATGGCCATTCAGATATTTAGTCGCACTGTGGACCACCAAATCAATACCAAAATCCAGCGGCCTCTGCAGTAATGGCGTCATGAAGGTATTGTCGACAATACTGACCAACTGATGACGTTTAGCAATATTCGCAATTGCCGCTAAATCAAATACCTGCAAATGCGGATTGACAGGGGTTTCACAGAAAATGACCTTAGTATTGGATTTAATCGCCGCTTCTATTTCTGCTTCCGATGAAAAGTCCACTAGGGACACTTCAATACCAAAGCGAGCAAACTGAGTCGTCATTAGCGCATAAGTACAACCGTATACGGCATTCGACGCCACTAAGTGATCGCCCATCTGCAAATTAGCCAGCAATGCGGCGGATACTGCGCCCATACCAGAAGCAGTTACTGCTGCGGCCTCTGCCCCTTCTAAAATCGCCATTTTACGTTCAAGCTCGGCAGTTGTCGGATTCCCTAAGCGCGTGTAAATATACCCCTGCTCATTACCCGCAAATCGCTCACCACCTTGCTGTGCAGACTCAAACACAAAAGTCGCACTTTGGTAAAGCGGCGTCACTAAGGCACCAAAGGCCTCTCGCTCATGGCCGCCATGAATAACCTGTGTCGCCGCCTTCCACATCTTGCCTGACTCATCTTGCATACCTAGCTCCTTGTCATTGGCATTGAGCAGTTCCCGTTCTTGATTGATTGTTGGTGTGGAGCGCTCAATGCCCGCATTATGGATAATCTAATAGATAAGTTAATGAAACATTAGCCCTATCGAATAAGCCCTACCATAACGCGGCCAAGCACTTAAGCCAGTAGCATGGCAAAAATAGCAGCGTTCAAAAGTGTAATTAACTTGTTACATAGCACTTTTACGTCGCACTTAGTCATTCTCTTTATCTGCAAGAATCATAAAAAATGCGCTAAGGAACAAGTCCATTAGCGCATCTACTTTCGGCTATTTGAATCGTTTAATCATATGATATTCAATAGCATCTACTCTTTAGACTTATCTTTAGATGACCGCGATACCCTATCATCAACATCGGCGAATTGGCCTTTTAATGCGTCGCGACCTTCTTTGGTAAACAGCTTGCCTGAAAACTGCTTAAGTTCGATCAACAATTCCTGATGCACTTTAGACAATTTAGGCCTTTGATCTTCTCTAAACACAATCGGCCGACACAGCGCCATGGCTTGATATCCAAGACGCGCCGTTAGCATACCGCCGCCTAAACCTTGGGCCAAGCGAGCAGACAATTTACCTGTCATTTCAACCGATAACAGCTGTGTTCCTAAATCGGTAACTAACTCAGTGGTGCCCGCGTAGATGATATTAATAATAATGCTGCGGATAAGTTTAATTCGGCTCCAGTAACCCAGTTCAATGCCATAACAGCGGGCGACATCGCGCAGCATACGTTGATTACGCCAGAGGATAATCGCCATATCGAGCACAGCTAACGGACTCGCCGCCAGTAACACTGCCGACTCAGCCGCATAGCGTCGCACGACTTTTTTGGCCAATTCATCTCGCTCCGTTAGGACTAAGTCCTCGAATAACAAGACTTTCTCGGCATCATTATGTTCATCTTTTAATGAACGGCGAAATTGCTGCAAACCTTGGCTGTCTTCATAGTGGCAAACGATATTATCGATAAAGCTGTCTGCTTCACCCATTTGCATGCTCTGCGCTAGCCTTGCACCTGTTTCTTGAGTATCGGCGACCTGTTTGAGTCGCTTGAGCTTACGGTATTCACTGACTGCGCCCGCCAATGCCCACGCACTGACAACCCCAAGCACCACACCATAAAAACTGAACAACCAAGGGCTCTCAAGCCAAGCATCCCTCAGTCCTAATCCTGTTTGAACTACTACGAGCAGCAATAAACTCGCTACTGCCAGACGAGCGAGCCAAGACCAACGGCGTGATTTTACAAGTTGAGGCGATACCGATTTAGCATCGATCATTTTTGGATGGGATGACAGCGTTTCATCCATCAATTCCTCAATATCAGCAGCCACTTCTTGCACTGGCGTATGCGGATCAAAGGCTTTCGCCCCTTTGAGCTCCTCTTTGCTGGGTTTGAGCTCCACGACTTCTGGGTCAAACAGCTGCTGCTTTTTCAGCGGCTTATGTTCAACTGAGTGTGCAAATGAGTTCGCAGAAGAATTAGAAGCCTGCTCGTTAGCGTTATCCGATAGCTTTAGCGTCATTCCAACTTATCTCCCAGTAAGTACTGCAGCAAATGATCGAGACGAATATGGTCAAAGTGCACTTGAGATGGGTCAACATTGGCATTGCTCGGCGGTGCAAAGCCGACAAAGTTAAACCCTTGTTCACGCCAAAAATCGGGCTCAGGTAAGCGAGTGGGCACTTCGCCTGGAAACAAGGTCAGGGCTTTACCGTTGAGTCCCATCCCCTGCACGACTTCCACCTCGCCCTCTTGGGTCGTTACCATGCCATGGCGAGTCGCTTTAATGGCGCTAATCGCCATCGTCTCCACTTTACAACCATCGAAACTGGCAAAATGCTGGCTGTGTTTCAACATATCGGTCAGCAGGGACAAAACATGGCTCTGCTGATCGCGAGTCACATGGTCAACCTTGCTCGCGGCAAACAATAAACGGTCGATGCGGGGGGCAAATAAACGCCGTAAATAACTCGATTGGCCAAACTGAAAGCTTTCCATAATGGCATTGAGCGCCGCGCCCATATCCTCAAATTGCTTTTTACCGCGATTCAACGCACTAAAACAGTCAACGAGTACTAACTGCCGATCAAAACCGGCAAAGTGGTTTTTATAGAAAGGCTTAACCACTTTAGCCACGTATTCTTGATAGCGTTTTTCCAGTACATGGAATCCACTGTGTTTATCGCTTTGCGAAAGCTCAGCAAACTTTTCATCATTAACCAATAACAGGGGGAAAAAAGCCAATAAGGGAGCACCCTGCCATTCACCTGGCAATAACATGCGCCCAGGTTGCGCTTGGTAATAACCTTGCACGTGCACTAAATCATTGAGTAATAGCTGATATTGATCGGCAATTTGCTTTAATTGCTGTTCATCGGCGTTCGCGGCTAAATCCAATGATGTCAAAGATTGCTCAAACTCGGCATACAAGGGAGAGCTTTTAAGATTCTCGATGCGAACTTGTTGAGCACGGCACCAAGTAACGAAGTCTTGGCGCAACATAGGTAAATCGAGTAACCATTCGCCAGGATAATCGACTATGTCCAAATACAAGGTGGCGGTATCAGAAAACTTGGCCAGTAAGCCCTTCTTAGGTTGGTACTTAATCGCCAATCGTAACTCAGAAATAGTACGGGTAGAGGCTGGCCAGGTCGCAGGTTCGGAAGTGAGCGCTAACATGGCGCCTTGATAATCAAAACTGGCGATTTCAAGATCCGGCTGCATGGCACGCTTAACACCGAGCAAACGCTGATCGCGGCTCACCTGCCACAGTGGCAAAGCGCTGTTGTTGCGGGCGTGGGGTAAGGTTGAGACAGGTCCAGAATTGAGTAACTGATTGACTAACCCCGTGATAAATGCGGTTTTTCCCGCACCAGAAAGCCCAGTCACGGCCAAACGTAAATGCCGGTCTGCGGTGCGATGTAGCAGGGATTGGCCCTTTTGGGTTAATTTATGGAGCGAGGCATCAAGCATTCCCATAGAGACTTCCCTTATGTCGAATGATGTTAACTTATGTCAAGTGATGTTGACTATACACTGGAATGGAGCAGAGATTAAGCAACAAGGGCGGACATGGCCGCCCTTTAGAAGGGTTACAAACTATTGATTTGTCTTTTTAAATCAAAGTTGTCAGAGGTGACATGGCGTTCTAAATTTTGTAGCCTAACTTCTAGACTTCGAAATTGACGACTCACGTCGCTTAGCGCTTGCTTTGCGGGTTCTCCCGACTGCCACGGCTTCTTCTTCACCTCGATATCGTCTCTATCGTAATGCTTTTGCGGCTTGATGTCTAAAATCACCCACAAAGCGACATAGATGATAAATACCACACCTGAGCCGCCGAGTAAGAAGATAGACACAGTCAGCACTCGCACTAACCAAGTTTCAATCGCAAAGTACTCGGCAATCCCTGCACATACACCCGCTATTTTGCCTGACTGGGGAATGCGGTACAAAGTACGGCCATTAGATCCTCTCATGTTTCCCCCTCCATTCGGGCGATTCTGTATCCAGAATGGCCTCTAAGGTCTCGATACGCGCCGCCATTTTATCGGCCTTGGATATCAAATCATTGAGTTGTGAAAACTCTTCCTCAGTGAGTCCCTGGCTCACTTGTCGCTTACTGCGATAATGAAGAACTAACCATATTGGCGCGACTATCACCATGAAAATAATAATCGGCGCCATTAGCACGTCCATATCCATAACTCACCTCTGAATTGTTATTCTTTTGACTTAGTTGGCGCTTTACCTTTTACCTTGGCTTTGAGCGCTGCCAGTTCTGCATTCACAGAATCTTCCGCTTCTAGCGCCGCAAACTCATCGGCTAAGGTCTTCTTGCTGCCAAGATCGTAAGATTCAACTTGGGCTTCTAAGCCTTCGACACGGCGCTCATATTGCTCAAACTTGAGCATAGCATTGTCGATCTTGCTTGAATCTAGCTGCTTTTTCACTTCTAAGCGTGATGACGCGGTTTGAGTGCGCAAAATAATGGTCTTTTGACGCGCTTTTGCATCGAGCAGCTTTTCTTGCAACATGCCCACTTCATCTTTCAAGCGTGCGATATGTTCATCGATGACGGATAACTCTTGATTCAGCGTATCTGCTAAACCGGTCGCTTTTTGTTTTTCAACTAAAGCGGCTTTCGCTAAGTCTTCACGGTCTTTCGACAGTGCCAGTTCAGCCTTATCTTGCCAATCTTGCACTTGCTCTAACACGCGGTTGATACGACGTTGCAGCTCTTTCTTTTCAGCTAACACTTTAGCTGAGGTAGAACGCACTTCAACGAGTGTGTCTTCCATTTCTTGGATAATCAGTCGAACCATTTTTTCTGGGTCTTCGGCTTTATCCAGCAATGCGCTGATATTAGAGTTAATGATATCGGCGAAACGAGAGAAAATTCCCATAATCCTATCCTCAAATTGATGTTGGTCTCGTACAAGGTAATACACTAACCGTGCCAACTTTTACTTCTTATTTAAATACAGTAGCTTAAACAAAATATTAACTTTTACTTCCTTTTACGCTTCAAGCCACTTATTATCATTTTCACCAAATTTTAGCGCGAAAGACTAAAAAATATCGTGGATAATAAATTTCAGCAAGACAACCTCATCGGTCAATCCAACGCCCTACTCGAAGTGTTAGAACATGTGTCGCAAATAGCGCCTCTGTCTAAACCCGTACTGATTATTGGTGAACGTGGTACAGGTAAAGAGCTTATTGCCGAACGCTTACATTATCTGTCTAAGCGCTGGGATCAAAGTTTTATTAAGCTAAACTGTTCATCTTTGAGTGAAAATTTACTCGAGAGTGAATTATTTGGCCATGAGTCAGGAGCCTTTACTGGCGCCAAAGGCAAACACGAAGGCCGCTTTGAGCGCGCCGACGGTGGCACCTTATTTCTTGACGAATTAGCCAACACCTCAGGACTTATCCAAGAAAAGCTTCTGCGTGTCATTGAATATGGCGAATTTGAGCGGGTCGGCGGTAGCAAAACCGTGCAGGCTGATGTTCGTTTAATCTGCGCCGCCAACGAAGATTTACCATCACTTGCTGACGCAGGCGAATTTCGTGCCGATTTGCTCGATAGACTCGCCTTCGATGTAATTACTCTGCCACCGCTGCGTTGCCGCCCAGAAGACATCATGACGCTGGCGGAGTATTTCGCCGTTGGCATGGCACGCCAATTAAAGCTGCAGCTGTTCAGCGGTTTCAGCGCCCATGCGGTCGAGCAATTAATGACCCACGACTGGCCGGGTAATATCCGTGAACTTAAAAACGTGGTCGAGCGCAGCGTTTACCGTAATGGTGGTGAAAATAGGCCCATCGATCATATTACCCTCGATCCCTTTGCTTCACCGTATCGGCCCCAAACGCGGATCAAGACCCGCGAACGTCAAATCACCTCAGTCGCGCCAACAACTATTGCCAGTACGCCACAATCTGCGCCGACATTTGAGGCTGAAGTGCAAGTCAATACTGAGTATTCAACGAATTGCTTTAATTTTCCGCTGGATTTTAAAGAGCAAACGGAGCAGTACGAAATGGATCTGATCCAGCAGGCACTTTCAAACAGCCAATATAACCAAAAGAAAACCGCCGACATGCTCGGATTAAGTTACCACCAACTGCGTGGCATCCTTAAAAAGTACAATTTACTTGATAAAGCATAAGCAGATTGCCCACGGGGGAGATGCACTGCTAAAATAGCCGTTCATAGTCGATAAAATAATGATTTATAAATGAGTGTGCTAATTAGACGCCTGTGCCTAACAACTGCAGTTTCTTGCATGAGTTGGTTGTTGGTCGCGTGTGGGCCCCAACGACTCCCTTCTGGTTTGGTGTATTGCTCCGAAGGGAACCCTGAGTCTTTTAATCCACAATTGGTGACATCTGGCACGACAATCGATGCCACCTCACATCAAATTTATAGTCGCCTAGTGGATTATGACACCCAATCAGGCAAGCTTGTCCCTGCCTTGGCGACGAGTTGGGCCATGTCTGATGATGGCTTAAGCTATCGTTTCACTCTCAGGGAAAACGTGCAGTTCCAGCATTCGAAGCGTTTTTACCCAACTCGCCCCTTTAATGCCGACGATGTGTTGTTCTCCTTTAATCGTATTATCGATACCCAGCATCCTTATCATTTTGTCTCCCGCACGGGTTATCCCTTCTTCCAAAGTACTGGCTTTTCTCAGCAAGTTAAAGGGATAGAGAAGATAAACGACCATGAAGTGGTCTTTTACTTAACCCGCAAAGACGCTTCTTTTTTGTCAAATTTAGCCACCGACTTTGCGGTGATCTTATCCAATGAATACGCGCAGCAGCAGTTAGCTTTAGGTCATCCTGAAAACGTCGACCACTTTGCCATTGGTACAGGACCGTTCACCTTAGTGCAATACGCTAAAAACGAATATATCCGCTATCGCCGTAATCCCGATTTTTGGGGAGAGCCAGCAAAAATCGATATGTTGGTATTTGATATCACGCCCAAAAGTACAGTTAGGCTCGCTAAGCTTATCGCGGGGGATTGCAGCGTTTCTGCGCTGCCCAAAGCAGGTGAACTACCTGTTATCAAACAGCATCAAGAATTAAACATCGAATCACAACCAGGTCTTAACGTGGCATTTTGGGCCTTTAATACGCAAAAGCCACCGTTAGATGATGTTCGCGTACGTCGTGCACTGGCCTATGCTGTTGATAAACAAAATATCCTGCGAGCGGTTTATCAAAATACTGCCATTGAAGCCACCGGCGTTCTGCCGCCAGCATCATGGGCCTACGAAAATAACAAAGGACTTGTAGATTACAATCCGCAAAAAGCACGCGACCTATTAAAAGAAGCCGGTATAAAAAATCTCAGCATTAATATTTGGGCCATACCGGTTGCCCGCGCTTATAACCCCAATTCGTTGAAAACGGCCGAATTAATTCAATCCGATTTAGCAAACATCGGCGTAAAAGTGAATATCATCAGTTACGATTGGAGCGTATTTAATCAGAGACTCAGTCGCGACGACTATGATTCTGTGCTGATTGGCTGGAATGCTGATAACAGCGATCCCGATAACTTTTTTACTCCGCTGCTGAGCTGCGCAGCAATGCAATCAAACAACAATCGTTCTCGCTGGTGTAACCCTGAGTTTGATGCCATCTTAAACAGCGCAAGGGAAGTATCAGATCAAGCGGAACGTAAAGTGATTTATCAACAAGCAGAAGCCTTTTTAGCTGAACAAGTACCTATGCTGAGTCTGGCCCATGCCAAACGTGTAGCGTTAACTCGCAGTGATATCAAGGATATGCAGCTTACGCCTTTTGGTGGGATTTCCTTCACCCATACTAGCCAAGCACCACAGGAGGCGAATTAATGTTTACATACCTACTCCGTCGCCTCAATTTATTTCTTGCTACTTCGTTAGTCATGGTGGGTGTCTTATTTTACGCTACAGGCTTGTTTCCAGTTGAGCGCACCTATGCACTCACTGGCATACATACACCGACGGCGACCCAACTGGTTCAAATAGAACAAGACTACAAATTAGATAAAAACCAAGCGTGGCAATTTATCGCTTACCTACAACAAAGGCTTAGCGGTAATTTAGGGATTTCAGTCACGTCACATCAAGAAGTCGCCGAAGAACTCAGTGCCGTCCTGCCCGCCTCCTTCGAACTTGCTGTGATGGCGGGCATTATCGCAATTTGCTTGGGCGTGCCCTTAGGCGTGCTCGCCTCCCAGAGTCAACATAAGCTCACCCAAAATACCATTATGGCGATTACCCTAACGGGCTACTCTGTACCCGTATTCTGGTTAGGCCTTTATCTTTCGCTTTGGTTTGGCGTCGATCTTGGTTGGTTACCAATTTCGGGACAAATCAATTTGCTCTATGAAATCAAGCCCGTCACTGGCCTTATGCTAGTGGATACCATGTTGTCAGAGTCTGAATACGGCATGTCGGCATTTAAAGATGCCCTGCTGCATATCATTTTGCCTGCCACAACACTGGCCGTGTTACCTTTTACTGTAGTGGTTCGTAGCACCCGTTCGGCAATGGTGAATGTGATGAATCAAACCTTTATCCGCGCCGCCGAAGCCAGAGGCATGCATACTGGCACGATTATACTACGCCACGCCCTGCCCAATGCGCTGATCCCCGTACTTAAACATTTAGGGCTAATGCTTGGCTCATTTGCCAGTTATGCCATAGTGGTTGAAATGATTTTCTCTTGGCCTGGTGTAGGATCTTGGCTGGTTTCAGGGATTTACCAACGGGACTATACTGTTATCCAAGGTGGTATTTTGGCCGTGGCCCTATTGATTATCTTCCTAAGTATCTTGATTGAAGTGCTGCACACAGCCTTTAATCCACTGAGCAGAAAAGACCTTTATGCCACCAGTTAAAATTTATCAAGAAGATCAAATTGCCTCCCCAACTATGCGGGTTTGGATTAACTTTTCGGCTAATCCTTTCGCTTTAGCAGGTCTGTGGACGATTGCATTTCTGCTCTTGCTAACCCTGTTTGGCCCTATGATTGCGCCCTTTCCGCCAGAGGCACAAGATCCAAGAGCCTTGCTGTTGCCACCCTCTTGGGACCCTTCAGGCACAGTGGCGCACTTTTTAGGGACTGACGATCTCGGCCGCGATATTTTCAGCCGATTATTACACGGCGCGCACTTGACCTTTGGCATGGCGCTGCTGATCGTCGTTACCGCTTTATTCACAGGCTTTATCATAGGGTCGTTGTCGGGCATGATGCGGGGCTTAAAATCCAGTATTCTCGGGCACTTACTCGATGCGCTGTTATCGATTCCTTCATTATTAATGGCCATTTTAGTAGTTGCTGTAATGGGACCAGGGCTTGAAAATGTGTTCTGGGCCGTCGGGATAGCCTTAACCCCACAATTTGTGCGCTCCATACACCAGTCAGTGCATGAAGAATTACAAAAAGAATATGTCACAGCCGCGCGTTTAGACGGCGCTAACTCGATGCAAATTTTTTGGTATGTCATTATGCCAAACGTGTGGGAAGTGGTGATTATTCAAACCACACTTGCCATTTCAGCTGCTATTTTAGATATCGCTGCCCTGGGTTTTTTAAGCTTGGGCGCACAGGCGCCGAGTCCAGAATGGGGCGCTATGGTCGCCCAAGGAATGGATAATTTACTAACAGCGCCTTGGGCCGTAACTATCCCAGGCTTAGCGATTCTTTTCAGTGTGCTTTCCATTAACTTGGTTGGCGATGGCCTACGGTCGGCGCTTGCGCCCATCAGAAACTAACTTATGCCCTTACTCGACGTACGAAATCTAACGATTGAACTCGATACGCCCCACGGTAGAGTGCGGGCGCTAGAAAAAGTCAGCTTAACGCTCAATGCGGGCGAAATTCATGGGCTAGTCGGTGAATCTGGCTCAGGACGAAGTTTGTTAGCCAGAGCAATTTTAGGCATCCCCGGCCCTAACTGGACTATCACAGCAGACCGCATGATGTGGGATGGCAATAACTTGATGGCCATGAGCTCAAAAGAGCGCCGTAATCTGATGGGTTCAGACATGGCGATGATCTTCCAAGATCCGTCTGGCAGCTTAGATCCAGCACAAACCGTCGGCAGTCAGTTAATGCAAGCTATGCCTAAAAATCCTAGCGCCTATTTTTGGCAACGGCGCAGGCATGCAAGACTTACAGCACAGAAATGGCTGCATAAAGTCGGGATCAAGAATCCGCGGCAGGTGATGTCTAGCTACGCATGGGAATTATCCGAAGGCGAATGCCAAAAGGTGATGATTGCGATGGCGGTTGCTAACCAGCCTCGCCTATTGATTGCAGACGAACCCACAAGCTCGATGGAGCTCAGCACTCAGGCGCAAATTTTCAGATTATTATCCCAATTAAATCAATTACAAAACGTATCGATTCTATTGATCAGCCACGAGCTGGAAACCTTAGCCCAATGGTGTGATCACTTATCCGTGCTCTATTGCGGTCAAGTCATGGAATCTGGGCCGACGGACGAAGTGATTAAGCAGCCTTATCATCCTTACACTAAGGCGTTACTCGAAAATATGCCCGACTATTCAGGCTCAGGTGGTCACAAGGCGATTATGCCTACCCTACCGGGTTCTGCGCCCGCCTTACAGCATTTGCCAATTGGTTGTCGTTTAGGGCCACGCTGCCCTGAAGCACAAAAAAAATGCGTTAATCAGCCAAATTTGAGTCATATCAAAGACCGCTATTTTGCCTGTCATTTCCCTTATCACGGCGAAACCCATAATGACGACCCCACTGCTTAAAGTTAATGACCTTTATAAAAGATATGATACTGGTTATAAGGGCTTTTCCCGCCAATATAACGATGCATTAGCGCCCGTATCCTTTGAACTCGAACGCGGTGAAACCTTAGCGATAGTGGGTGAGGCGGGTTCAGGTAAAAGTACCCTCGCCCGCATTTTAGTCGGTGCAGAGCCCCGCAGCGGTGGTGAGATATTTTTCGAAGGTGAAGCCTTAGACAGTCGCAATGTGAAGCAAAGATGCCGCTTAATTCGGATGATTTTCCAAGATCCGAATACTTCACTGAACCCGCGCCTAACGATTGGTCAATTACTCGATGAGCCGCTGCGTTTCAACACCCAAATGTCAGCGCAATCGCGGCACACCCAAGTGGTCGATACCTTACGAAAAGTAGGTTTATTACCTGAGCATGCGGAGTTTTATCCGCACATGATTTCCGAAGGGCAAAAACAACGAGTCGCAGTAGCACGAGCCTTAATGCTCAATCCTAAAATTATCATTGCCGATGAAGCCTTAACCGCTCTGGACCTTTCGGTGCGTTCGCAAATTCTTAATTTGCTG
The DNA here is from genome assembly GCF_025653905.1 of Shewanella sp. SM71. Classification (NCBI taxonomy): domain Bacteria; kingdom Pseudomonadati; phylum Pseudomonadota; class Gammaproteobacteria; order Alteromonadales; family Shewanellaceae; genus Shewanella; species Shewanella sp. SM71. The sequence goes on along the minus strand of NZ_JAKKRW010000007.1, from coordinate 86,373 downwards.
TTAAAACTGCAAAAAGATCTCGGCTTGTCTTATATCTTCGTGTCCCATAATCTCAATATTATTCGCCATGTCAGCGATAAAATTATGGTACTGCACAAAGGTGTAATGGTTGAAAAAGCTGATACAGAACAAATATTTAACTCACCAAAACATGAATACACCCAGAGGTTGGTCCAAGAGCAGAGTCTGTTTGTTCATAAACGCTAAACTGCTCCAACCACTTAAATAATCAGGTGAATTGGCTAAAAATAGGTGCCATTTACCCGCCGAAATATTTATCCTATTGGTCATTTTGATAGAAGAAGCTTAAATATGATTATCAAACCAAAAATTCGTGGATTCATTTGTACCACTACACACCCTGTCGGTTGTGAAGTAAACGTTCAAGAACAAATCACCTTAACTAAAGCAAAAGGCAAGATCGCTAACGGCCCGAAAAAGGTATTAGTGGTCGGTTCATCAAGTGGTTATGGTCTATCTTCACGTATCGCAGCCGCTTTTGGTAGCGATGCTGCAACGATTGGCGTGTTCTTCGAAAAGCCAGGTACTGAAGCGAAACCGGGTACTGCAGGTTGGTACAACTCTGCCGCTTTCGACAAATTTGCTAAAGCGGAAGGTTTATATTCTAAAAGCATTAACGGCGATGCCTTTAGCCATGAAGCTAAACAAAAAGTCATCGAGCTTATCAAGCAAGATCTTGGTGAAATTGACATGGTTGTTTACTCACTGGCATCACCAGTGCGCAAACTCCCTGATTCAGGTGAGCTTATCCGATCAGCTTTAAAACCCATTGGCGAAACTTACACAGCAACTGCCGTTGATACCAATAAAGACTGCATCATTGAAGCCACCGTTGAGCCAGCAACTGAGCAAGAAATTGCTGATACTGTAACCGTTATGGGCGGCGAAGATTGGGAACTGTGGATCAAAGCCTTATCTGAAGCCGGTGTATTAGCCAATAACTGCAAAACCGTAGCCTATAGCTATATAGGTACAGAACTGACGTGGCCAATTTACTGGCACGGCGCCCTTGGCAAGGCCAAGATGGATCTGGACCGCGCAGCAAAAGCGTTAAATGAACAACTGTCAGCCACTGGCGGCAGCGCAAATGTTGCAGTGCTAAAGAGCGTTGTGACTCAAGCGAGTTCGGCCATTCCTGTCATGCCTTTATATATCGCTATGGTATTCAAGAAAATGCGTCAGGAAGGTCTCCATGAAGGTTGTATGGAGCAAATCTATCGCTTATTCAGTGAGCGTCTATTCCGTGCCGATGGTGCAAAACCTGAGACCGACAGTGATAATCGCTTACGTTTAGATGACTGGGAACTGCGTGAAGATATTCAGCAACACTGCCGTAATTTGTGGCCACAAGTGACCACAGAAAACTTATCAGAATTGACTGATTACCGTGAATATAAAGCTGAATTTATTAAGTTATTTGGTTTTGGTATCGAAGGCATTAATTACGATGTCGACGTTAACCCATACGTTGAATTTGACGTTATCGAACTCTAATCAACTCGATAGCGAATCACTGCTTATCACAAACGTTAAACGCCACTTTTTAGTGGCGTTTTTATTTATAACTCCCAGATTAAGATGCGCTACACTAGCTGCAGTTGACCCCTAATAATCCCTCAATAAGGAAAATCAATGAAAATTAGCGCAAGAAACACCCTCAGCGGTACAATCAAATCCATAGAAATGGGCGCTGTAAACAATGAAGTAACAATCGAACTTGCACCCGGTGTCGTACTGACCTCTGTGGTGACTAAAGCTTCCTGTGAGCGCCTAGGGCTCAAAGTGGGTGATTCGGCTTATGCCCTCATCAAAGCCAGCAGCGTAATGATTGGCGTTGATGATTAACCATTCAATTCAGTAACGTGGCGATTGAAGTAATGGAATATGGAGTCTGACAGTGTTGCTATAGCGGATATCCTTCGAACTTCATTGGTAAACTTTATCGAATTAAAAAAAAGGCCAAGTGAACTCACTTGGCCTTTTCTATTTAATCAGTCGGATAGTAAATTTAACTCGCTATCCTCACTGAAATTATTCTTCTACAGGATAAAGCACCTTGGCATTGGCTTTAAGCGAATCGATCAAGCCACGGTAGTCTGCTTCACTGTATTGTGCGTTCAGACGTTGTTTAAGTGCATTAACTAGCTCATCACTCACACCTTCTGCAGCGTTGACTTTATCCAGTGCAACCACAGCATAACCGTTTGCTAAACCCACGGTATCGACAACAGGAGTTGTACTTGGTGTTGGCATTTGGAACGCTTTGCCTACAATCGCAGCATCAACGTCTTGCGCGCCACGGCCTAGTTTCGCTTTAGACACTAAACCAAGATCAGTTGCACCCGCTTTAACTTGTGCCATCAGTTCCTGTGCTTTTGCACGGGCGGCTTCGTTTGCTTGATCTTGCTTCAAGCGCTCAGTGATGTTGGCTTTCACTTCAGCTAAGGCCAAAGTGCCCGCATCGTGATGTTCTTTCACTCGGATAACAACCACATGGTTAGGTTCAAGCTCAATCACTTCACTGTTTAAACCTTTCAGCATCACAGTTTCAGAGAAGGCTGCTTTAACTAAGTCAGGCTTGTTTAGCTCAGCAGGTGCATTATCGCGAGAAAACAGTGCTGTAGTCTTAACATCAACGCCAACAGCTTTTGCGGTTTCAGATAGTGTATCTGGCACTTCATAGCTGGTATCCGCTAATTTACTTTGTAAGCTATAGAACTGGTCAACCGCTTTCTTATCTTGCAATTGAGCCACTATCTTAGCTTTCACATCAGCAAACGGTACAGTCGCGCCAGATTGCACATCTAATAGCTTGATAATGTGGAAACCAAAGTCTGTTTTAACCACCGCAGAATGTTGGCCTTTATTTAATGCAAATAAAGCGGCATCAAATGCGGGGTCCATTACACCAGGTTCAAACCAATCCAGTTTACCGCCCTGCTCTGCACTCAAAGTATCATCAGAGTTAGCTTTAGCCAGATCAGCAAAATCGGCACCGCTATCTAATTGCTTAGCGAGATCTTCAGCCTTTGCTTTTGCTGCCGCTTCATCGTTACCTGGCATAACCAAAATATGCGCGGCAAGACGCTTCTCGTTAGAAACATATTGTGCTTTATGTTCTTCGTAATACGTTTGTGCTTCTTCATCAGAAACTGGATTATTTTTAGCAAAATCAGCAGCATTCAGTTCAACATATTCTAAGCTCACCATCTCTGGGCTCATAAACTGCCCTTGGTTTGCGTCATAATAGTTTTTCACTTGCTCGTCAGTCACAACCGCTGTCGCTAAGAATGGTGCAGAATCGACAATAACATAGCGCACATCACGGGTTTGGCCTTGTAACTCAGCCAATTGCTTAGCTTCGCCAGGTAACACGAATTCAGTACCCACAAGGGCCGAAGTTAACTGACGACGGGTCATATCGACACGCATCATGTCTCTGAAAGTCTGTGGCTGATAACCTAACTGACGCAGAATCGCCTGATAACGATCGTTATCAAATTTGCCATCAGTTTGAAATGCCGGTTCAGCTCTCATTGCAGCAACAATTTGCTCGTCAGATACACGTAGACCCATAGCCTTAGCAGCTTGATCTATCAACTTGTCAGCCACTAAGCGTTCTAATACGCTCTGCTTAATGCTTTGTAAGTATTTTTCGTCAGCAGATAACGCAGCAAACATTTCACCTAGCTGTTGCTCCATGCGAGAGCGCTCGCTCTGGTACGCCTGTTCTAGCTCGGCTTTAGTGATCTTGTCACCGTTCACTTCTGCCGCAGGCACATCAGTTGTTGAACCTAAGTAACTACTGACTCCTGCAAATGCAAAAGATAAAATCACAAGTACGAGAATGCCTTTAGCAATCACGCCTTGCGAACCATCGCGGATCTTTTCTAACATCAGATTTCTCGCTTGTTGCGATTAACAAAATAAAAAGGCGCATCAGGTTGAGATGCGCCTTTCTGTAATTTATGGGGAATATTCAGACGCTACCACTGGTAAATTCTAAAACCCCGAGTAATGGTAGAAATTAAGCTTCATATTCCATTACTTTCAATTCGTAAAAAGCACTGATAAACAGTGCTTGTCATTACGAACGCCTTACAAAGGCTACGATATTAATTATTAATTAACAGCGTCTTTCAGTGCTTTACCAGCTTTGAATGCAGGAATTTTAGCTGCTGCGATTTTGATTTCTTCACCCGTTTGTGGGTTGCGACCAGTACGCTCAGCGCGTTCACGCACTTCAAAAGTACCAAAACCAACAAGAGAAATTTTATCACCTTCTTTCAGACCTTCGGTCACAGCAGCGATAAAAGAATCCAGTGCTCGGCCAGCAGCGGCTTTAGAAATGTCAGCACCAGATGCGATTTTCTCGATTAGTTCAGATTTGTTCATGTCATCCCCTTGAATGTAATTTTTTTGCGCCGCAACCAAATCCGTCTCTAGAGCGGTCTGCGGAGGCTTTTATAACAAGCTTGAATTCAAAGTTCAAGCTGAGTTCGAAAACCAAAGAATTAAAACTGGATACAGCTCAAAGCCAGTTGCGCCAAGGGCTTGGAGCAGCTGGCTCTCCACAGACCTAGGCTACCACAGGTCTGCGCTTTGTTAAGCCCCTTTTTTCATTTTTTTTAACGTGATAGCGCAATTTCTTGCGTTATGCCAAGTTTTTAACCACTTCGAAGCCTTCCACCGGCCTTTCTAGTGCCAGTTTTAACACTTCATCGACCCAACGCACGGGACGAATTTCTAAATCAGCAATCACATTGGCTGGAATTTCTTCCAAATCGCGCTCATTTTCTTTTGGAATAAGCACCAATTTTATGCCGCCGCGGTGTGCTGCTAGCAGTTTTTCTTTCAAACCACCAATAGGTAACACTTCACCACGTAAGGTTATTTCACCTGTCATGGCCACATCAGCACGCACGGGGTTACCCGTTAAGCTTGATACTAACGCGGTACACATAGCCGCACCAGCAGATGGACCATCTTTGGGTGTCGCACCTTCTGGCACATGCACGTGGATATCACGCTTCTCGTAGAAATCCGCATTGATACCTAATTGTTCCGCACGGGCCCGAACAACTGTCATCGCTGCTTGAATCGACTCTTGCATCACGTCGCCAAGGGAACCGGTATAGGTTAACTTCCCTTTACCTGGTACTGAGGTTGCTTCAATCGTCAGTAAGTCACCGCCCACTTGAGTCCAAGCTAAGCCAGTCACTTGACCGATTTGGTTCTTAGACTCGGCTTTGCCGTAATCAAAGCGCTGCACGCCAAGGAAAGACTTAAGATTCTCTTGGTTGACAGTCACAGACTTTACCGACTTATCGAGCAAAATCATTTTCACGACTTTACGGCAAATCTTAGACAATTCACGCTCGAGTGAACGCACACCCGCTTCACGGGTGTAATAACGGATAATGCCAACGATAGCACTATCATCGACTTTAATTTCAGTGGCTTTTAAACCATTGCGCTCGATTTGCTTATTCAGCAAATGTTGCTTAGCAATATTCAGTTTCTCGTCTTCGGTGTAACCCGATAAACGAATGACTTCCATACGGTCAAGTAGTGGCCCAGGAATATCCATGGAGTTTGACGTTGCAACAAACATCACATCGGATAGGTCGTAATCGACTTCGAGGTAATGATCGTTAAAGGTCGCATTTTGCTCAGGATCTAACACTTCTAATAAAGCAGAAGCCGGATCGCCGCGCATATCAGAACTCATCTTGTCGATTTCATCAAGCAAGAATAACGGGTTTTTCACGCCGACTTTAGCCATCTTTTGAATGACTTTACCTGGCATAGACCCAATGTAAGTACGGCGATGACCACGGATTTCCGCTTCATCACGCACGCCACCGAGGGCAACACGCACATACTTACGACCGGTCGCCTTAGCGATCGATTGACCTAGCGAGGTTTTACCCACACCTGGTGGCCCCACTAAACACAGGATTGGCCCTTTAAGCTGACGCACTCGGCTTTGGACTGCCAAATATTCCAAGATACGTTCTTTGACTTTTTCAAGACCAAAATGATCGGTGTCGAGTACTTCTTGGGCTTTGGCTAAATCACGTTTGATTTTAGAGCGCTGGCTCCAAGGCACCGCTGTCATCCAATCGACATAACTGCGAACAACCGTCGCTTCAGCCGACATTGGTGACATCATGCGTAACTTGTTAAGCTCGGCGAGGGCTTTCTCTTTCGCCTCAGCGGGCATGTTAGCCTCTTCAATCTTACGATTTAAGGCTTCAAATTCGTCATGGCCTTCATCTAGGTCACCCAGTTCTTTCTGGATGGCTTTCATCTGTTCGTTCAGATAGTACTCACGCTGACTCTTTTCCATCTGTTTTTTAACGCGAGTCCGGATACGTTTCTCAACCTGTAATAGGTCGATCTCCGATTCCATCATCGCCATTAGATATTCCAGACGTTCGCCGACGTTGACCATCTCAAGCACAGATTGCTTATCTTCAAGCTTAAGTGGCATGTGTGCGGCCATAGTATCGGCCAGACGCGCCGCTTCATCGATACCCGATAAAGAGGTCAAGACTTCTGGCGGGATCTTTTTGTTCAGCTTGATATAACCTTCAAACTGACCAATAGCACTGCGCACTAACACTTCTTCTTCTTTGTCTTCCAGCGGTTCTGATTCCAGATACTCAGCCTTAGCCACAAAAAATTCTGTTTCTTGGGTATAACGGGTAATACGGGCGCGACGACCGCCTTCAACCAGCACTTTGACTGTACCGTCTGGCAGCTTAAGTAACTGTAAAATAGAGGCAACCGTACCCACTTCGAAGATGTCATCTTTTGATGGTTCATCGAGCTCGGCATCACGCTGCGCCACTAAAATAATTTGCTTATCCTGCGCCATTGCCGTTTCGAGACATCGAATAGATTTTTCTCGTCCGACAAATAACGGAATTACCATATGGGGATAGACCACCACATCTCGCAGTGGCAGCACGGGGAGTTCGATATGCGCTTCACGCTCTTGGGTCATAGTTCGATTCCGTTTTGGTGAAATGGATTAATACTGGAGTATATTGGGACGCTTTATGGAGTTTCAATGGTTAATACGAAAAAAGGAGTCCATTGGACTCCTTGTTTTTCAGTTTATTAGCGATCAGTACAATTATTGTTCGCCTGATGCCACTTGGGCCTCATTGTGCTCGTAAATCAAGATTGGGGCAGATTCCCCTTTCACTACTGATTCATCCACAACGGCCTTCACCACACCGTCAACGGATGGGATATCGTACATAGTATCCAGCAGAATACTTTCAACGATGGAGCGTAGACCACGGGCACCTGTCTTGCGAGACATGGCTTTGTGAGCAATCGCTTTAAGCGCATCTTCGCGGAACTCAAGCTCAACCCCTTCCATCTCAAATAACGCACTATATTGCTTAGTTAGGGCATTTTTAGGTTGAGATAGAATTTGTACTAAAGCTTCTTCATCCAGCTCAGTCAGAGTCGCAACCACTGGTAGACGACCAATAAACTCAGGGATTAAACCGTATTTGACTAAATCGCCAGGTTCTACTTGCGATAAGGTTTCAGAGATCGTCGCCTTCTCTTTCTCGCCTTTTACCTGTGCACCAAAACCGATACCCGAGCCAACGTGCGCACGTTGCTCAATCACTTTCTCAAGCCCTGCAAACGCACCACCACAGATAAACAGGATCTTAGAAGTATCGACTTGTAAGAATTCTTGCTGTGGATGCTTACGGCCACCTTGTGGTGGAACCGCGGCAACAGTGCCTTCAATCAACTTAAGCAGCGCTTGCTGTACACCCTCACCCGATACGTCACGGGTGATTGATGGATTGTCTGACTTACGGCTAATTTTATCGATTTCATCGATATAAACGATACCACGCTGCGCCTTCTCAACATCGTAGTCGCACTTTTGCAGCAACTTTTGAATGATGTTTTCAACGTCTTCACCCACATAACCCGCTTCAGTCAGCGTAGTAGCATCTGCCATAGTGAAAGGCACATTGAGTGAGCGCGCAAGGGTTTCAGCCAGTAGAGTTTTACCGCTACCCGTTGGACCGATAAGCAAAATATTACTCTTGCCCAGCTCGATACCATCTTTAGGCGATGCATTTTTTAAACGCTTATAGTGGTTATACACTGCCACAGAAAGCACTTTTTTCGCTCTGTCTTGGCCAATAACATAATCGTCTAAATGTGCACGCAACTCATGTGGTGTCGGTAATTTATCGCTATCACGCTTTGGAGAGATTTCTTTAATCTCTTCACGAATGATGTCGTTACATAACTCAACACATTCGTCGCATACATACACTGATGGGCCAGCAATGAGTTTTCTGACTTCATGCTGGCTCTTTCCGCAAAAAGAGCAGTACAGCAATTTACCGCTGTCACCATTATTTTTGTTGTCGCCCATTAATTACCTCATTTGCAGTCTGCTCTACTGCCTGTCTTAAATTTGCTTAACTTTTACAAAGCATAGCTCAGTCAAAAGCAAAAATCAGCCGCGTTTCGTCATCACAGAGTCAACTAAGCCATATTCGACGGCTTGAGTTGCACTCATAAAGTTGTCACGATCAGTATCGCGTTCAATCACTTCGAGCGGTTGACCTGTGTGTTCAGCGAGCATTAGGTTAAGCTTATTTTTAATGCCTAAGATTTCTTTGGCATGAATAGCAATATCTGATGCTTGACCTTGGAAACCACCCAGCGGTTGATGGATCATCACGCGAGAGTTTGGTAAACAGTGACGCTTACCCTTCTCACCACCAGCTAACAAGAAAGCGCCCATACTAGCGGCTTGGCCGATACAGACAGTGCTAACATTCGGTTTGATAAACTGCATGGTATCATAAATCGCCATGCCTGCGGTGACAGAGCCACCAGGAGAGTTAATGTATAAAAAGATATCTTTATCTGGGCTTTCTGATTCTAAGAATAATAATTGCGCCACGATAAGGTTTGCCATGTGTTCTTCAACTTGACCTACCAAAAAGATAATCCGCTCTTTCAACAAACGAGAATAAATATCGTATGAGCGTTCACCCTTAGCAGTCTGTTCGATCACCATAGGCACTAAAGCACTTTGTATGTCTGACGCATTATGCATTATTCACTTCCCTAAATAAAAATGGCTCGCATGAGGAGCCTCATACGAGCCATTATAAATGGCGAACAGCTAATCAAGTCAAGCTTAGCTTATGCGCGACCGGTAGCCTTGTTCATAAATTCTTCAAAAGCGACTTGTTTTTCGGTCACTTTGGCAGATTTCAACAGTGCTTCAACCGCTTGCTCTTCTAAAGCAACGTTGCGCATGTTTTGCATCAGCTCTTTGTTGCTGTTGTAATAAGCAACTACTTCACTTGGATCTTCGTAGGCTGAAGCCATAGAAGCGATCAAGCCTTGTACGCGTTCATCTTCCGCTTTCAGTTCGTTAGTCTTGATGACTTCGCCTAATAGCAGACCGATTTTAACACGACGTGCAGCTTGTTCAGTGAACAATTCAGCTGGCAGTTCTGGCATGTTAGCCGATTGGCCGCCAAAACGTTGCATGGCTTGTTGACGCAAAACGTTAACTTCGCCATCGATCAATGCTTTTGGCAAAGTGATATCGTTGTTAGCTAACAGACCATTGATCACTTGCTCTTTCACGTTAGCTTTTAACGCTTGCTCAAGTTCACGGTTCATGTTTTTACGGATTTCAGTTTTAAGGGCTTCTAAGCCACCTTCGCTGATACCAAACAGAGCAGCAAACTCATCGTTTACTTCTGGCAGGTTAGCCGCTTGCACTTCTGTCAGCGTAATCGCAAACTTAGCCGCTTTACCTTTCAGGTTTTCAGCGTGATATTCTTCAGGGAAGTTCACGTCGATAACAAATTCTTCGCCCGCTTTGTGACCTAAGATACCTGCTTCAAAACCAGGGATCATACGGCCGCTACCTAATTGCAATTCGAAATCATCAGCTTTGCCGCCTTCAAATTCTTCACCGTCAACTGAGCCAACAAAGTTCATTTTCACTTTGTCGCCATCGGCAGCTTCACGTTCAACAGCAGCGAAAGTTGCGTGTTGTTTACGTAAGGTTTCAATCATAGTGTCAACGTCAGCGTCAGTCACTTCAGCTTTTGGTTGTTCTACTTCGATTGCATCTAAGCCTTTCAGCTCAACTTCTGGATAGATTTCAAAGGTAGCGATAAATTCGAACTTTTCGCCATCAGTTGAACCAGGAACAAAAGTCGGTGCACCGGCTGGGTTTAACTTCTCAGCAATAATTGCTTCGATGAAGTTACGTTGCATCACTTCACCCATGATGTCTTGACGAATCGCTGCGCCGTAACGTTTGTTAATCACAGTAACAGGCACTTTACCAGGACGGAAACCTGGGATACGAGCACGCTTAGCTTCACGTTGTAAACTGTCTTTAACCAGCTTTTCAATTTGTTCAGCAGGAACAGAAATGGTCAGGCGACGCTCTAGGCCTTGGGTTGCTTCAACAGAAACTTGCATTGTTTTACCTCGAAATTTGTCTAACGTCCTTTGTAATAGCCGATTCATCAACTATTCAGGTATTCGTTTCTTGATCATTAAATTTGACTACAATGCCCACCACTACTGGCTTTAGGCACTGGTCGCTCATAGTTGATATCTATCAAGACGCGACATTATAGCCACCGTTTTCTGCAGAGTCGAGCCTCAACAGCCGAATCTGGGGTATAAAAAAAGCGACACAAGGTCGCTTTTTTTAATTTGTACTCAAAGTACTAAAAATGGGGTGACTGATGGGGCTCGAACCCACGACAACCGGAATCACAATCCGGGACTCTACCAACTGAGCTACAATCACCACTGAAACTGGTACGCCCGGCAGGATTCGAACCTGCGACCACCCGCTTAGAAGGCGGGTGCTCTATCCAACTGAGCTACGGGCGCATGGTTTACAGAATTTTCTGTATCCTAACCGATTTGGAAAGCATTTATGCTAACCCTATCACTCGCCTATTTGAGTCCAAATTATCTTTGAATTCATCGAAGCAAACGATAATAAAGTGGTCGGTGATAGAGGATTCGAACCTCTGACCCTCTGGTCCCAAACCAGATGCGCTACCGGACTGCGCTAATCACCGAAGGTCTTACATTTTACTTGGTATCAACTCAGAGGGTTCCCTCTGGTCCGCTCTCATCCAAAATCTGGATGCACTATCGGACTGTGCTAATCACCGAAGGTCTTACATTTTACTTGGTATCAACTCAGAGGGTTCCCTCTGGTCCGCTCTCATCCAAAATCTGGATGCACTATCGGACTGCGCTAATCACCTAAGCTCTTACATGACAGTTTCAGCGCAAGATGAACACATCTGCCTGAGAACGGAGCGCATCTTATCCCCTCACTTTACACCCGTCAACGATTTTTTTATCGTTCGACTCTAGGTGCTGAATTATCAGGCTAATCTGGTTTTTTTTATCCACTTGGCAACGGCTTTAACCATGACACAGTAGCTGTGCCCTGTTAAAATAGCCACGATTGCCAATCTCTGTGTTAACTACTGTTTTCACCATCGCCCATATAAAGGATATCCTACACCCATGACAGCCCAAATAATCGACGGCAAGGCGATTGCTCAATCCATCCGCACTAAGCTCAGCGAAAAAGTCACCGCCCGCAAAGAGGCTGGACAACGCGTACCGGGTTTAGCCGTAATATTAGTGGGAGCCGATCCGGCATCACAAGTTTATGTTGGCAGTAAACGTAAGGCTTGTGAAGAAGTTGGATTTATTTCTCGTTCATACGATTTAGAAACAAACTGCACTGAAGATGAATTACTCAACCTGATTGATAGTCTGAATGATGATCCGACCATCGATGGCATCTTAGTGCAACTGCCATTACCCACGCATATCGAAGACTCAAAAGTCATCGAGCGTATCCGCCCAGATAAAGATGTCGATGGATTTCACCCGTACAACGTCGGTCGTTTAGCCCAGCGTATTCCGGTGCTGCGCTCTTGTACCCCAATGGGAATAATGACACTCATCAAATCCACCGGCGTTGATACCTATGGTTTAGATGCTGTTGTGGTTGGCGCATCGAATATTGTCGGCCGCCCAATGACCTTAGAGTTGCTGCTGGCTGGCTGTACCACCACTACTTGCCACCGCTTCACTAAGAATCTCGAGCAAAAAATCCGTCAGGCAGATCTCGTGGTCGTTGCTGTGGGTAAACCTGGCTTTATTCCTGGCGAGTGGATCAAGCCCGGCGCTATCGTCATTGACGTAGGCATTAACCGTTTAGATAACGGCACCTTAGTCGGCGATGTGCAATATAACATTGCAGCGCAAAATGCCAGCTTTATCACTCCAGTCCCCGGCGGTGTTGGCCCGATGACGATTGCAAGCCTATTAGAAAACACCTTATATGCTGCCGAGCAGTATCATGACTAGGTTCTAGGTTCTAGGTTCTAGGTTCTAGGTTCTAGGTTCTAGGTTCTAGGTTCTAGGTTCTAGGTTCTAGGTTCTAGGTTCTAGCAAGCATAAAAAAACCTGCATGATGCAGGTTTTTTATTTACTGAAGATTTTCTTGAATTAAAAATATAGCGAATAAGCTTATTTCTTACGCCAAGTGGTGCCACTTGGACCATCTTCAAGCACAACGCCCAAAATATCTAAACGATTACGCGCCACATCCGCAGCAGCCCAATCCTTTTCGGTACGAGCACGGTTACGCTCAACGATTAAGGCTTCGATTTCGGCCACTTCATCGTCACTACCGCCGCCTTGAAAGAAGGCCTCTGGCTCTTGGCTTAATAGACCTAACACATCCGCTAATTGCTTCAAGGTGACCGCTAACGCAGATGCCTGTGCCATATCGGTCAGTTTTAAACGATTGATCTCACGCACCATGTCAAAAAGGACTGAATAGGCTTCAGGTGTATTAAAGTCATCATCCATCGCCGCTTTAAACTTAGCGACAAACTCTTCTGCAGGCGCCGCAACGACAGTTAAGTCGACATCTTTAATCGCCGTATACAAACGCTCTAAGGCTGAACGCGCTTGTTTCAAGTTATCTTCTGAATAGTTCAGTTGGCTACGATAATGGCCCGATAATAAGAAATAACGCACAGTTTCAGCATCATAGTGACCAAGCACATCTCGAATGGTGAAGAAGTTGCCTAAGGACTTAGACATCTTTTCACGGTCAACCATCACCATGCCAGTGTGCATCCAATAGTTGACGTATGGTGTGTCATGGGCACAGCAAGACTGGGCGATTTCATTCTCATGATGTGGGAACTGTAAGTCAGAGCCGCCGCCATGGATATCAAAATGCAAACCTAAATGTTTGCTGTTCATGGCCGAACATTCGATATGCCAGCCAGGACGACCCGGTCCCCATGGAGATTCCCACGTTGGTTCGCCAGGTTTAGACATTTTCCACAACACAAAATCCATTGGATTTTGCTTGGTTTCGTCCACTTCAACCCGAGCACCGGCTTGCAGTTGATCTAAATTCTGGCCCGATAAACGGCCATAATCAGGATATGAGGCCACGCTGAAAAGCACATCACCATCGCTCGCCACATAGGCATGACCACGGGCGAGTAATAACTCAACCATGTCGATGATTTCAGCAATGTGAAGGGTCGCGCGCGGTTCAAAATCGGGGCGCAACATATTTAAGGCATCGAAGTCTTGGTGCATTTCACCAATAAGACGCTCGGTTAAGGCTTCACAGCTTTCGTTATTCTCGTTAGCGCGCTTGATGATTTTGTCATCAACATCAGTAATATTGCGCTGAAAATTCACTTCATAACCCGCGTAACGCAGGTAGCGCACTATCATGTCGAAGGAAACAAAAGTACGGCCATGACCAATATGACAGAGATCGTATATGGTCACACCACACACGTACATCCCAATTTTCCCGGGATTAATTGGCTTAAATTCCTGTTTTTGGCGGGTAATACTGTTGTAAATCTTCAACATCGATATTCTCTTCAATGATACATTCAGGTGTAAAATCAAGGAGTCAGTCTATCACGGCCTGACAGGTTTTGAATACTGCACTTTGCGCGCAATCCGAGATAAGTTAGAATCGCGCCACTATTTACACTGAGTATGAAAACATGATCACATTACACACTAATTTGGGCGACATTAAACTGCAACTGAACGCTGAGAAAGCGCCGTTAACAGTAGCAAACTTCATGAAATATGTTGACGAAGGTTTCTTCGACGGCACTATCTTCCACCGTGTGATAGACGGTTTCATGATCCAAGGTGGTGGCTTCAACGAAGACATGAGCCAAAAGCGTTGTAACGAGCCAGTGAAGAACGAAGCCAATAACGGTTTATCAAACCGTACTGGTACTGTCGCTATGGCGCGTACTTCAGATCCACATTCAGCTACTGCGCAGTTCTTCATTAACGTGAACGACAACACTTTCCTCGATTTTAAATCAGAAACCTCACAGGGCTGGGGCTACTGCGTATTCGGCGAAATCGTTGAAGGCATGGACATTATCGAAAAAATCAAGGCCGTTAGCACTGGCAACCGTGGTATGCATCAAGATGTGCCATTAGAAGCCATTGTGATTGAAAAAGTCAGCGTCGCGGCATAATACGGCGAATGCGAACTCTATTTATAGGCGATCTGCACCTGAGTGCAGATCGCCTTGATATCACCCAAGCGTTCACTCGCTTTCTCGACACTGAACTCGATGATGCCGACGCCCTTTATATCTTAGGCGATTTGTTTGAAGTCTGGGTTGGTGATGATATTGCCTTACCTTTTGCCCTCGACATCGCCGAAAAACTCAAGCAAGTATCACAAAAGTTGCCCGTGTATTTTATCCATGGCAACCGTGACTTCATGCTAGGCAAACAATTTGCGCGCGCCGCAGGCATGCAAATTTTACCCGAAGTCACTCGCCTCAATTTATACGGTGTCGACACTGTAATTTTGCACGGCGACAGCTTATGTACTTTAGATAAGGCCTACCAACGCTTTCGAAAACTGCGCAGTTTATCGCTGTCTCGTTGGCTGTATGGTTGTTTATCCAAGAAAACCCGTCAGGGCATTGCTGATAAAATTCGCAGTAAGAGCAAGAACAGCAATAAGCAAAAAAGCTACACTATCATGGATGTAGAGCCCAATGCGGTCGATGTGTTATTTGCCAAGACACACACTAAGCATATGATCCACGGTCATACCCACAGACCAGCCATTCATCAACTTGCTAATGGCTGTAAGCGTATAGTGGTTGGCGATTGGTATGAACAAGGCAGTGTGCTCAGTGTGAGCGCTGAAGGGATTAATTTACAGTCCTTACCCTTCGACCCTATGATGACCTAAAGGCATTGGCTTAAGTAGGCCTCATTTAGCGTTACTTAAGCTTAAATAGCTTAAATTTTTAGCTTTAATAGCTTGAAAATACTGTGATTAACGGTTTTTTAGAACCGTTAATCGTTTCAGCTATATGGACTTAACTCTACTCGTTTGGGGAAGCAAAACCGTTCAAATTAATTTAATAGAGGCGACCCACTGTGGAAACGAAACTCATCATCCTGCGCCAAAATCAACTCCGCTTCTAACTCGCCAAAGTACTTCACTCGCTCGCTAATATCCTCAGGTGAAACCAACTGAGCTAACGCAAGATAATCTTGATAATGTCGCGCTTCAGAGCGCAGCAGTGACACATAAAACTTACTCAGCTCACCGTCTAAATAAGGCGCGAGTTTAGCGAAGCGCTCGCACGAGCGAGCCTCAATATATGCCCCTACAATCAACTTATCCCGCAAAATATCTTTCTCATGGGTTGTCACATGACTCATCATGCCCTTGGCATAACGCCCCGCGCGAATATTGCGGTAATCAATACTGCGCTTGTGCATTAAATCCAATACTTGTTCAAAATGATGAAACTCTTCTTTAATCAAGCGGATTAAAGGTGAAACTAAATTCGCAGCAAACTTAAAGTTGGGCTTAGGTATAAGGTCAGTTACCAACTCATTCTTTTTCACATCACGGGCTAAAAAACTTTCCACATCATGTTCTTGCGAATAAATAAACTCTTCATAGGGTTTAGCCCACGCCAACAGAACTCGACCACTGTCTTTATCTAACGCATATTTTCTTAGCAAAAAAATCGCTGTCTGAGCGGCTTTTAACTCACAGTTACAATGGTCGATCAGCAACTCATCCAAGGAATCTGATTTTATCGCGACATCAATCCAAGTTTGCGGTGTTTCACAGTGAAGAAATGCGTGGATGGGGGCAAGAAGTTGCAGCATGGACTCACTCAATATCATTCTGAATATCGCACTATTTTACGCATATTTACTCATAAGCTATAGCATTAGGCTTAAGTAAACTTGACGCGCTGAACTTTTTGTTCAATAAATAATCTACACTCTAAAGAACTGAGATCCTGATCACACAGCCTCTCACTTCTCGATGTGTAACCAATCGATGGATAAAGAGACAGGACACTATTTTAACCTCGATTGTAGAGCTGTTATCAGCTCGTCTGACGTTTGGCGAGCCATTCATCAATGCTGAACAAGGATAATTATAATGATACTGAATCACTTAATGGGGCTATACACTCATCCAAAACAAGAGTGGCAAACCATTGAAAAAAACCATGAGGCACTGAAAAGTAGCTTAAGCCATGTAGTACTTATCGCCTTAATTCCGGCGGTGTGCAGCTATATAGCTACAGCTTACATTGGCTGGAATCCTGGCGCTGGCGATCCTATTTACCTTACACCACAAAGCGCCCTGTTTATGTCCGCAGGCATGTATTTAGGCCTGATTGCAGGTGTATTCGCCCTTGCCTATTTAGCCTATTGGATGGCAAAAACCTTCGATGCTAACCCAACTTACACCCAAGCATTAGAGCTCGCGTCCTACACTGCAACCCCGTTGTTTATGGTCGGTTTAGCCGCATTATATCCAGTGCTATGGTTTATCATGATAGTAGGGTTGATTGGTTTAGCCTACTCAGTGTATTTACTGTACGCGGGGGTGCCTATCATTATGAATATCCCTGAAGAGAAAGGTTTTATCTACGCCAGCTCTATGGTGACAGCAGGCTTAGTACTCTTGGTGGGGCTAATGGCAACTAGTGTCATTTTATGGAGCTTAGGCTTTGGTCCTATGTACCAATAACCACTTTAATTCATCACAAATTTAATCAACAGCAACTCAAGCTCTGCGTCGCAATTGATTTGTAGCAGAAAATAAAAAAGAAGGCCGCAAAGGCCTTCTTTTTTGAGTTGAATTAACGCTCTGAGCGAGTTAGCAGATCTGTTTTACTCATTCAGTCAAACAGATCCACTTAAGCAAAATCATTCGAAAGAATCACGCAGCGCTACAGTTAAGTTAAACACTAAATTATCCGCTGACGAATCTTTGCTGTCAGCACAGAAATAGCCTTCACGCTCAAACTGATAGGCTTGTTCCGCAGGTGCATTCACTAGGCTTGCTTCTGCAAAACCTTGTACAACGATCAATGATTCAGGGTTCAACACTTCATCCACAGTCTCTGCCGCAGCAGGATTAGGATCGGTAAATAAACGCTGATAGAGACGGAATTCAGCAGGCTTGGCAGTAGATGCCTCAACCCAATGGATCACGCCTTTGACTTTACGGCCATCTGCAGGGTTTTTACCTAAAGTTTCAGGATCATAAGTACAGTAAACCGTCGTGATATTACCTTCGCTGTCTTTGTCACAACGTTCAGCTTTAATCACATAGGCATTACGTAAACGCACTTCTTTGCCTGTAACTAAGCGTTTGTATTGTTTGTTGGCTTCTTCTTTAAAGTCAGCCACATCGATCAATATTTCTCGGCCAAAGGCTAATTCACGCGTCCCCATGCTCTCATCATTTGGATGAGCGGCCGCTTGAATGTACTCAAGTTCACCTTCAGCATAGTTTTCAATGATGACTTTCAATGGACGCAATACGGCCATCGCACGCGGTGCATGTTCGTTCAATTCTTCACGAATACACGCATCTAACATGCCGACTTCAATCATATTCTCTTGCTTAGTCACGCCGATACGTTGACAGAACTCGCGAATTGACGCCGGTGTATAACCACGGCGACGTAAGCCTGCAATCGTTGGCATACGTGGGTCATCCCAACCTGACACGAGTTTACGGGTCACAAGGTCGTTCAGCTTACGTTTAGACATCAAGGTATATTCGAGATTTAAGCGGGAAAACTCGTATTGACGAGTACGATTCGGCGCTTGAAAATCGTTCAAATTATCCAACACCCAATCGTATAAACGACGGTTGTCTTGGAACTCTAATGTACATAAAGAGTGGGTAATATGTTCTAACGCATCAGAAATACAGTGCGTGAAGTCGTACATTGGGTAAATGCACCACTTGTCACCTGTTTGATGATGATGGGCAAAACGAATACGGTAGATGATAGGATCACGCATACACATGAATGGCGATGCCATATCAATTTTGGCACGCAATGCGCACTCGCCTTCTTTAAAACCACCGTCGCGCATCTTAGCGAATAAGGCGAGGTTTTCTTCGACTGATGTGTCGCGGAAAGGACTGTTTTTACCTGGCTCTTTTAACGTACCACGGTATTCACGGGTTTCATCCGCATTCAAAAAACACACATAAGCCAAACCTTTATTAATCAGTTCAACCGCATATTGATGTAACTGATCAAAATAGTTTGATGAATAGCGAACATCGCCATCCCACTGGAATCCAAGCCAACGCACATCCGCCTGAATAGAATTAACATAATCAATGTCTTCTTTTTCAGGATTAGTATCGTCAAAACGTAAATTACACAGACCGTTATAGTCTCGCGCTATCCCAAAATTTAAGCAGATAGATTTAGCATGACCAATATGAAGATAGCCATTCGGTTCCGGCGGGAAACGAGTCTGTACACTCGTGTGCTTACCGCTTTGTAAATCTTCATCTATGATATTACGAATAAAGTTACTCGGACGTACTTCAGTGTCCACATGACTCATGGAATTCCTCTTTGCGAACAATGGCAATTTTAAGAAAACCAGCATGATCCTACAGATCACCACTAGTTACAATGCCTAGGGTTAAAAACTCTGGTTTTTGACTGTTTGGGTTTATAACCGCGATAGTAAAACAATAAAAGCAGCCATGAAAGCTGCTTTTATCTTTGACCTAACTAAGCT
Organism: Shewanella sp. SM71; assembly: GCF_025653905.1. NCBI lineage: Bacteria > Pseudomonadati > Pseudomonadota > Gammaproteobacteria > Alteromonadales > Shewanellaceae > Shewanella > Shewanella sp. SM71. The sequence continues at coordinate 67,149 of NZ_JAKKRW010000007.1, read as the reverse complement.
GACATTTATTATTCAGTCACGCCGACTCAGTAAATCTTACTCGGTGATAATGCGGATCCCAGGAATAATCTGCTGGCTTCTTTTACCCTTACGTTTCAACCACAGATAAAAAGCGGCTAATGCAAACAAGAAGAAACCAATCCACAGACTTGATTGAACTGGGTGCTGCGTAAAGGTAGCGGCTTGATAAACTACCGTTGCAGAACCATAAGCCAGTGAGAAAGTCCACGTTGCCGCGAACGTCGCCCACCGAGAACCAAACTCATGCACTAAGGCGCCCATTGCAGCAACACAAGGAGTATAAAGTAAGATAAACAGCAAATAGGAGAAAGCCGCAACTTTACCACTAAAACCTGCTTGTAAAGCACCGAAAGTCGATGTCGCAACACCTTGTTCTTCAGCAACGGTTTCTTTATTGGTTAAATCACCGACCGACAGTTTAAGCGGATCTTCAAGATCTAAACCAAACAAGTTAGCTGGAATCGTTGCCAGAGCCGCATTAAAGCTTTCGCTCAATGGTGCAAGCTCTTCATCTGTCGGCGCCGCGCTGCTGTATAGACTGTTTAAGGTACCAACAACCGCTTCTTTAGCGAAAATACCCGTGATAATACCGACGGTTGCAGGCCAGTTATCCTGCTCTATGCCCATAGGCGAGAAGATAGGCGTGATTTTTTGACTCGCGACACTCAGCAAAGATGCTTGGCTATCTTCATGGCCAAATGTGCCATCAACACCAATAGCATTGATGAAGTTCAATAAGGTCACGACTAGAACAATCGTTTTACCTGCGCCTAAGATAAAACTCTTAGTGCGTTTACCTGTACGAACCATAACAGCTTTCAGCTTAGGTAGTTCATAACTTGGCAGCTCCATCACCACAGCGCTACTGCTGCCGGGTAATAAAGTGCTTCTGAGTAATAAACCCGTACCGATAGCGGCAAAGATACCAATAATATACAGCAAGAAGACTAAATTCTGACCTGAATCAGGGAAGAAAGCCGCCGCAAATAGTGCATAAACAGGAAGACGTGCACCACAGGACATAAATGGTGCCATCATCCCTGTCACAATACGCTCACGCTCACTGCCTAAGGTTCGCGTCGCCATAATTGCAGGCACTGAACAACCAAAACCGACAATCATAGGAACGAATGCTTTACCAGGCAGGCCAATACGACGCATTAAACCGTCAACCACAAATGCAGCGCGCGCCATGTAGCCAGAACTTTCGAGGATCGACAAACCGAGGAAAAGCGCCGCAATAACAGGAATAAAGGTTGATACGGTTTGAATGCCTTGGCCGACACCGCCCGCTAAGATAGTGACCAACCAAGCCGGAGAGCCCATGCTCGTCAAGAATGAACCGAAGTGATCGACAAACAGTGCGCCAGCAAAAACATCAAAGAAATCAATAAAAGCACTGCCAATATTAATGCTGAACATAAACATCAAATACATCACAAACAAGAACACAGGAATGCCAAGTACAGGATGTAAAACGAGTTTATCTAATTTGTCACTGAGGGTGAGGAACCCTGACTCTTTCACTGAACCTTGAAAAACTTGTTCAACGAAATTAAAGCGCGTGGTCGCCACCATCACTTCAATATCATGGCCTTGCTGAGCGATAATCTGAGTACAGGAATTCACTTCATCCTGCAGTTCAGCATTTTTACAGCTACCACAACCCGAACCATTACCTAGCATAGCCAAAGCGCGGCCGCGACTTAATTGGGCATCTTTGCTGCAGAGTAACTGCACGCCCGCTTCGATTTGTTCATCATAATGAAGCACTAATGGGGCTTCTGAGACTCGGCCTTGAAGTAAATCGAGTACCTGTGCCTGCACTTTAGCGACATCGGCAGGATCTCGCGAACACACGCCAATCACAGGGCAACCCAGCTCTTGGCTCATTTTCTTTAAATCGACTTTAATCCCACGTTTGACAGCCGAATCAATTTTATTCAGCACCACTACCATAGGGATAGCGAGTTCACGCAATTGGGCTGTGAGATATAAGTGACGTTCGATATTAGTGGCATCGACTAAATTGATAATGCCATCGACACGTTGCTCGGCAAGGTATTGCTGCGCAATTTGCTCATCAAGTGAACAATCGCAACTATTACCCGCCGGAAGAAGGTCGTAAATACCCGGTAAGTCTGTCAGATAGACGTCAGCACCGTTTAAGGTGAAATGACCAGTCTTTTTTTCGACCGTAACACCAGACCAGTTACCCACTTGTTGATTTGCGCCTGTTAGCGCGTTAAAGAGTGTAGATTTACCCGCGTTAGGGTTTCCTACTGTGACGCAATGAAACTGCTTAGCCATTCGTCTTTTCCACCTCAATGATGTCTGCCAAATCTCTGCGCATACAAAGTTTACTACCACGAATATCCAGTTCGAGACCAGAGCCCATAGGTGCGTATCGGATCAATAAAAAACGCGTATTTGGCGTGATCCCCATGGACAACAACTTGCGCTTCACGGTTTGTGGCAGCGCCAAACGCCCCACTTCAGAAATAAGACCGTGATCGCCGGGACTGAGTTCGCTTAACTTCATTACGTATTCCACCTTGCAACAGGTTCAGCTCGAAAAACTGCGCCCATTGTAACCGAGCGATGACACTAATAACTTTACCTAGATCAAGATTTTTGATTGGTAACGATAATAGTTTTCAATTGTGTTGGGTATTATGTGATAAAAATTCCAATGAATAAACGACCAACCGAAAATAAAAATCCGCACCTTAGCATTAGTGACTATCAAGCGATGCACAGAAGTCAAAACGCTGTAAACAAATCCCACCCGAAGCAAGTGTGATCAAAATCACACTTAATCTATATCGCCTGTAAAATCATCCCTCTTTACAGTGAAAAGACCCCGCAATGTTAAGCAAGTGTCACACACTTGTTCTAATATTAACCGAGCTCAATAAGCTAAATTAGCAATATCGAAAGCGTAAAAATAACAAATATAAATGCACTCGGGAAAACATAACCATGGAAATAGGGCTAAAGTTCAGAAGCATAGCTAAGGCTATGCTATGTATTTTGTTATCAATCGCGAGCGTTTCGGCCTCAGCGACCCCTTGGGATGACAAAAAACCAGAAGAAGTTGTTGCGACATTAGACAAAAAATTCACCGAAGGTAAGTATTCCGCTAAAGGCGCTGATACTTGCCTGATGTGCCACAAAAAAAGTGCCGTGGTGATGGCGATATTTGAGGGGGTTCATGGCAACCCCAATGTGAAAGATTCACCCATGGCCGATTTGCAGTGCGAAGCCTGCCACGGCCCGTTAGGGAATCATAATAAAGGTGGCAAAGAGCCGATGATCACCTTTGGCGCAAACTCCCCTGTTCCTGCGCAAAAGCAAAACAGTGTCTGTATGAGTTGCCACAATGACAGTCAACGTACTGCATGGAAAGGCAATCACCACGATAACGCCGATGTCGCCTGTAGCAGCTGCCATCAAGTGCATACCGCAAAAGATCCTATCAGCGATAAAGCCAATGAAGTCACCATTTGTACCCAGTGCCATACCCAACAAAAAGCCGATATGCACAAGCGTTCGGCGCATCCATTACAGTGGCAACAAATGGTGTGCAGTGACTGCCATAATCCCCACGGCAGTTTAAACGATTCAAGCTTGAAACAAATGAGTGTTAATGAAAATTGCTATAGCTGTCATGCCGAAAAACGCGGCCCTAAACTGTGGGAACATGCCCCCGTCACCGACAACTGCGCTAATTGCCATAATCCCCACGGCAGCGTGAACGAAGCCATGCTGATCAGCAAACCGCCACAACTGTGTCAGCAGTGTCACGCTTCGGATGGCCATAGCAGTAATGCCTATTTTGGCAATCAAACCAATGCCTTCACTTCTGGTAATTCCTGTATGAATTGTCACGGACAAGTGCATGGCTCTAACCATCCTTCTGGCAAATTACTACAGAGATAACAAGGGAATGATCATGCGAACAGCTAAAATGTCTCACCCTAGCGCTTATTTCTCCCTCACTTTGCTGGCTTGGGCGATAAGCGGTGTTTTGACTCAAGCACACGCCGAAGGTTATGAGCTACAAGAAGCGAATCGAAGTAGCATAAAGACAGAGGCATGGAGCTGTAAGCAATGCCAACCTAAGACAGGGCATATTGGCAATGTCAGTGCCAGCCTCGCTTACAACGATAGTGAGGACAGCCGTTTCGGTAACCGCACAGGGACAGATAACGAGGGTCTCGTTGGCGCCGTCGGTGCGGATATGATGTACAAAACGCAGACGGGTTATCAAACCGAGCTGGTCGCGGACAAGTTAGGCTTTGACGCTGGCTCTGCCATGCTCACAACCGGAAGGCCGGGAAACTATCAAATCAACTTGGGTTATAGAGGCTTAGCAAACTATAACCATAATCAACTCAAAAGCCCCTATACCTCAGCGCAAGATAAAATGTTATTGCCCGATAACTGGATAACAGGCGGCACAACGCAATCTATGCCTATGTTACAGAGCAGCCTTGTTAGCCAAGATTTAAGCATTCAACGTGATCGCTTTAGTATCGGTGGTTACTACGCGGGCAAAATATCACCTGAAGGTGACAATAACAGTCACTACAAAGCCTCGCTAAACTATCAGCATGAAGACCGTAGCGGCGCCAAAAAGACCAGCGCCAATATACTCACCAATAGCGTTATGCTAGCCCAACCAATTGATGACAGTACTGATGAAGTCGATGCGAGAGTTTATTTTAACGGTTCAGGCTGGCAAGCAGGCATCAATAGCCAAATCAGCCAATATAAAAATGATCACCAAGCCATGCAGTGGCAATCAGCCTACACACCCACCTTTGGTGCAGCATACTTAGGCCAGAATGCGGTCGACCCCGACAATAAAGCCTACCGAGTTGCCGCAGAAGCCTCAGGGGGGGCAAATGGTCAAAATGTATTGATGCACGCAGGCTTTAGCCGCATGACCCAAGATGACACCTTTATTCCTGCCACCATCAATGGCCCATCGCCCGTCCTGCCTGCGGATACCTTAAATGGCCAAGTTGATATTGTAGAGATGGACCTTAAATATTCAGGACGGATCAACCAAGATTTAAGCATGCAGGCAAGCTACAACTATCAAGACAGAGATAATAAAACGGCTCAATTAGACTTTCCGCAGATCATCACCGACAGTATTAATCAAGGCACAGCCCAAAATAGCCTTTATGATAAGCGCACAAAAAAACTCGAACTTAAAAGCAAATACCGCTTTACCTCAGCGGCTTATGCCGAAGCGGGTTACAGCCATAATGAAAACGATTATGCCGAACTCGACCGCCAATCCATCGATGAATCTGGCGTGTTTGCTAAACTAAGTTATCGCTATTCACCCGCATGGTCAGCTTGGTTGAAAGGAGAAGCACTAGAGCGAGATGGCAGTGAATATCATCCCGTCGCAACCACTCAAAGTTCAAGTAATCCTTGGCTACGTAAATCCTACCTTGCCGATAGAAAAAGACAGAAAGTCACCTTACACACGGATTATCAAACTGATATGGGCCTCTCGCTGGGCGCCAGCTTGCACAGTGTCGATGACGACTATCATCATACCCTAGTAGGTCTAACTCAGGTGTCCTATCTCGGTTACGACTTGTCAGCCCAATATGTGCTGAGCAGTGACCTCAATTTAACCGCCTTTGTAAACCAAGATTGGCGCGATTCAGACCAAGCGGGCAGTAATTCCTTCTCGACACCCGATTGGTACAGCACTGCCGAGGAAAAATCGACCTTGATTGGTGCAGGGCTTAGTTATCAAAACCTGTTCGATCATCACCTCGATATTGGTTTGGATTACAGCTATTCCGACGGACAGAGTGATACAGAAGTGACCTATGGCATCACCAGTCCCTATGGCGATTTTTACGCCCGCAAACACAATATTAATGCCTACGCCAAATATAAGTTTGCCGACAGTATGTCGCTGCGCGTCGATTGGTTATTCGAAAAATATCAAGATGCTAACTGGCAAAACCAAGGCACAAGCTGGGACACGATTCCCAACGTACTCAGTTTTGGTGATATGGGCCACGATTACAACGCTCACTACTTAGGCTTGACCTTAAGCTACCAAATGTAACTTAGGCACTGACAGCGCATTCCAAGGATAGAAATATGAACAAGTTTGCAAAAATTCGCACTCAATTCAGTCTTATGCTGGCCTTAGTCTCGCTATTAAGCGCCTGTGGCGGTGATAACGGCCAAGATGGTAATCCCGGTGAGCCTGCGAAACCGCCTGCATTAACGATAACTAGCCTTAACATCATGGTCGATAAAGTCGCGATGACAGATGGCATTGCTCAAGTGGATTTTCAAGTAAGCAATCAAGATGATGAAGCCGTGATTGGTATCCCATCGGCGACATTTATTGCTGCGCAGCTTCTCCCCCAAGGTTATACAGGCGCGGGGAATAGCAGTGAATGGCAGCACTTTACCGCTGAAACCTGCGCGGCAACTTGCCCTGGCAGTCTCACAGATCATAAAAACGGTCACTACAGTTACACCTTCAGCGCCGCATTTAATGGCATGAATGGAGTGACGTTTATGCCAGAAGCGACCCAAAGAATGGTAGTCAAAATTGGCGGCGATAAACTTGCCGATAACACGCCCTTACCTATAACCAATCAGCATTATGACTGGCAATCTTCAGGTAGTAATGTCGCTTACACCCGCAACTTAGTCACAATAGAGACCTGTAATAGTTGCCACAGTAATCTTGCTTTCCATGGCAGTAGATATGATCAAATCGAAACCTGCGTCACCTGCCATAACAGCAAAAAAGTCAGTAACCCTGATATTTTCCCACAAATGATCCACAGCAAACATTTAACCGGCTTCCCGCAACCCATTAGTGACTGCCAAACCTGTCACGTCGATAAGGCTGAGTTAACCGAACAGCAAAACTGGCGCAGAGTCCCGACCATGCAAGCCTGTGGTGCCTGTCATACACAGATCAATTTCCCCGCAGGCGAAGGACACCCAGTGCAAACAGATAACAGTAACTGCGTGGCGTGTCATAATGCCGACTGGACCGCAAGCGTACACAGTGATGAAGCTAAAGCCGCGGCACTGATGCAATTTAGCCCAAGTATCACCAGCGCCAGTATGGATGCCAATGGCACGGTCACTGTTGCGGTTAAGTTGATGAATCCAGCCACAGGAACTGTGTATAGCGAAAGTGCCGATAAGCTAAAATTTATCAATGACTTAAGGGTATATGCCAACTGGGGAACCAGTTTTGATTATGCGACCCGTTCAGCTCGCTCGATTAAACTGTCGGAATCCACACCCATATCAGGCTCTAATGGCATTTATACCTATACGATAGCGGGCCTTACCGTGGCAGCAGGCACTGAAACGGATCATGGTGGACTTGCGATTCAAAGCAGAATTTGTGCCAAAGATAAAGTACTGGTTGATTGCACGACTGAACTGGCGGAAGTGTTAGTAATTAAATCCAGCCGCAGTTATTTTGATATGGCAGCATTGAGCAATGAAGGTCGTCGTAGCGTTGTGAGTAATGCAAGCTGCGGTAATTGCCATGGCGATCAAAAACTGAATATTCACGGCTCACGTAACGATCTCGATGGTCAATGCCAGCTATGCCATAACGCCAATATGCTGGCCGATGCGACGGCAGCCAATCCTTCAATCACATCATTTGACTTTAAGCAGCTGATCCACGGTATTCACACCAGTCAATTCACGGGGTTTGAAAGCCTAAACTACCCAGGAAAAATCGGTAACTGTGCCCAATGCCATGTTAACGATACTGCGGGAATTTCTACCGTCGCCCTCCCCTTAAATTCATCGGTGCAACCCCTTGCCCTCAATAACGGCACTTTTACCAGCCCAATTGCCGCGGTGTGTAGCAACTGCCATTCAGATACCAGCACTCATAACCACATGGCTCAGCAAGGTGCTGTTTTTGCAGGTACAAAATCCGATGCAACCGCAGGAACTGAAACCTGTGCTTTCTGTCATGGACAGGGCGGAGTCGCGGACGTGTTGAAAGTGCATCCAATAAACTAACCCTATGATGCTGGCCTAAAAAGGCCAGCAACTGCAGATATAAAAGGAACTCATACGATGCAGTCATCTACTCCTAAAGAAATAGTCAGATCTCAGTCACATTACCCGCCTAAAGTGACTGATAAATACCAGTGACTTAGTTAGCCTTACAGATGGAAAACTAATTCCACACATCTTATGCGGGTAATGAGATTTATTCTTATTTGCCAAGCGTTTGATGATGATTACAACTATTGCAGGGAAATATCATGATGAAACGGTTCAATTTCAATACCGCAACAAAAGCGATGTTGGGTGCCGGTTTACTCTCTCTACTACTCGCCGGTTGCGGTGGTAGTGACGGTAAAGATGGTGAAGACGGAAAACCGGGTCCGGTAGGCTTAGACATAAGTCAAGCCACCACACTCAAAGCCACACTTGAAGATGTAAAAATTGACAACGGCACTGTCAGCGTAGACATAGTACTAACGAATGCGAATGGCGTTCCTGTGACGGGTCTAGAGCAATACGCTCAAATCAATGCTATCGGATTGGGTATTGCAAAACTTACCCCTGAAAATGGCAAAGGTTACAAAACACCTCAATGGGTCAGCTATATCAACTCAGTGAAAGCAGCTGATCCTGCACGCAAGCTTGCAAATTATAGCTATACCGATGGTAAAGATAGCGCTGGCAATCCTATTACTAAAGAAGTGAAATTTACACCTGGTGATGCTATTCAAGCGAACATCGAATCTAGTTGTAAAACCACTTGTTTAACAGTGGTTGATAGTGGCGTTTACCGCTATACCTTCCAAACCAATTTAAGTTCTTTGACCGCTATTGAAGGTCTCGATTTAACCTACGACCCAACACTAGTTCACCGCATTACGTTAGAACTGCAAACCGATGGCAGTAAAGATGCCAAGTTAGTCAACAGCCATATCGACTTTTTACCAAGCGATAACTTTAGAGAAGCCAAGGCTGAAGAAACGCGTACTGTTGTCGATTTAGAAGCCAACTGTATTAAGTGCCACAGCACAAACTACAGCGATACTTCCTCTACCGCTAAACCATTAGCACTGCATGGTGGAAGACGTATTGCGATTGCAAACTGCCAAGTTTGTCATACCAGCTACAGTAAAGATCCAGAAACAGGCTCATCAATTGATTTAGGTGCCATGGCTCACGCCATCCATAAAGGCACTTATATCATGGTAGGTTACAGCGGCACAGCCTATGACTTTAGCGGTACTATGGCGAAAGCTGCGGCTGAAAATGGCTACCCGCAATACAATAAAGTTAAAGACGTTTCTGAACGTGTCACTCTGCCAGTGTCTATCGGGAACTGCCAGTCTTGCCATAGCACAGATGACAAAGGACCCGTTGATGCCGCAAGCTTTAAACATCACAAAGGTTTAGCCTGCGCATCTTGTCACATGTCAGGGTTTAATCCAGTAGATAACAGTGAATGGTTAACGCAACCAGAAGGTCAAAAAGACCGCGGATTTGTGGGTAACTATTTCCACTACTATGCCACTCCTGAGATTGATGGTATTCCAGGTGCAGACCTTGTCAATGTATACCAAAACGGTGGTTGTACATCTTGCCACGCAGCAGATGGTGAAGAAGGTAGTGCAAAATACCATCTAGCCAAAGCGAATGTGACTAAGAGCGTTCGTGATGAATATGCTTATAAGCTAGGCAACGGTACTTTTGATGTGTCCGGTAATAAATTAACATTTACCGTACAATGGCACAGCGATGTTGCACCTAAAGATGATAAAGCCGTTAAAGAGTTATGGTTAGTGGCTGCAGCATTAGATGGTGAGTACAAAATAGGATATAAATCTTCAACATTTGGCAGTCATCCTGGTCGTTTCTCTGTCAATCTTGTAAAAGAGTATCCCGCCATCACTATGGTACAAGATGGTAAGACACTGACTTATACTATCTCTGGCATCACACAACCCGATATGATTGCGCTGAAAAGAGGAACCCTGTCAGCCAAGCTATTCGTATGTGCTGATCCAACAGAGACAAAAGCGATAGATTGCACCGATACCACTGTCACCAATAAAACAGAAGTCATTATCGCAGCAAATCAAGCAAACTTTGCAAGCGCAATGGCTGGTGATCCTGCTTTTGTGGCTCGCACTGTTGTTGCATCTGAAGCAAAATGCGCAAATTGCCATGGTAAACAAGCAGACTTCTCTGTTTCACACTCTCGTGTCAGACCGACTGGCGCTGCCGATAGTGGTTGTAGCAGTTGTCATACTTCACAACCTAACACAGCCGTTAATCTAACGGATGGAAGCTGTGTTAGCTGTCATAATGACTCACTGACTGCGGCAAACAGCACAGGCCATAGCGCGACAAGAGCAAAAGCCTTTAGCCGTGGCTTTGATTTCAAAGTGATGGTTCACCAAATACATGCTAATACACGTAGTGGTCGTTTCGGTAACTACACAACCGATATAACCTTCCCTGAAAACGTAGCAAACTGTGCAGTTTGCCACGATAAAGGCCAACTGAGCTTAGCTAAACTGGGTGACAAACACGTGTTTAATGCAAGCACTGGTGAATACTCTCCTACCGTTGCAGCTTGTGCTTCGTGCCATGCGCCAACGGCTGAAGGTAACAGTGCAGTGATTGGTCATTTCGAGAATAACGGTGGTGTGTACAATGGTACTGCGGGTACTTACACCCCTGGTAGCGAAACCTGTGCGACCTGCCATGGTGAAGGTAAATCATTTGGTGTGGATAAAGTTCACCCAGTGAAATACTAATATGGAGCCGAGTAACAAATCGCAAATCAGTCGTTACTCACATTAGATTCAGCAAAATCCCCCGCTGTGCGGGGGATTTTATTTACATAACAATAACCCCATGTAAAAGAATTCAAACCTTGCTTTTATAGTATAAAGTCAACGCACATCACCCAGATAAACTCCGCTGCTTTTTTGTTCTAAAATCATTTTTATCTCTCGCTTTAAATACCTCTTTAGAAATAGAAAGATCCAAGTCACACATTAGCAAAGGCCTTGGAGATTTTAAGGTCATGTTAGGTTAGCCTTTCGTTGGGGAATTCTATTTCCAGCATCCACTTAAGTCGCTTCTAGTGACCAAAAACACAGACATAGAATCTGTTGGCGTTAGAACATAGCGTTTAAGCAATGCCAAACCTATGCAGGGAAAAAATGATGAACGCATATAAATCTAAAATCGCACTGCTATTAGCAGCAAGTGCAGTCACTATGGCCTTAGCGGGCTGTGGTGGCAGCGATGGTAATGAGGGTAATCCTGGTGAACCTGGTGGTGAACCCGCTGGTGCGATCCAAACATTAAACTTTAACTTTGAGAAAGCCTTAATAAAGGACGGCTTGCCGAACCTTCAATTTCGGGTAACTAACGAAGATGATATGCCCGTTGTTGGGCTTCAATATTTCAAGTTTTACGCTGAACAACTGGTTCCTCAGGGAGCAACAGGTGCTGGCGATGCGTCAAAATGGCAATATCTTATTGATGAAACTTGTGATTTAACGCCTGCAGTTAAAAAATGTACTGGTACGTTAGTAGATCACAAAAATGGTACCTACAGCTATAACTTCGGTACTAACCTCAAAACAAGTACCCGTGCAACCTATAACGGTGAGTTAGCTCAGCGTATTGTACTGAATAACTATGTTCGCGGTAGTACACCTGCACCATTACCTGATGGCACCACGCTGCCAGTCTTTACTGGCATATTTGACTATATAGCAGACACGGGTGCTGATGCGACTTACAGCCGTAAAATCGTTGCAACTGAAAGCTGTAATACTTGCCACGGTGAAGTAATTAACGCCAAACATTACACTAATGATGTTAATTTCTGTGCGAGTTGCCATACTTCTGGCCGAGTAAAAGCAGGAAATGAATTTAATGTGTTAGTCCATGCTAAGCATAAAGACTTAACCTTAAATGCATTAGATAGCTGTCAAAGCTGCCACGCTGAAAGTGATGCCGCGCCAGATTGGGCCAATTGGTCACGCATTCCAACTGCCGCTACCTGTGGAAGCTGCCATAGCGCAGTGGACTTTGCTGCTGGCAAAGGCCATTCACAACAACTTGATAACTCCAACTGTATCGCCTGCCATAACAGCGATTGGACTGCAGAACTGCACACAGGTAAGACTGCTGACAAGAAAGCCGTTATCGCTCAGTTAGGTATGTCAGCAGCACTTGCTGGTCAAGCTGATGATACTGCAGTATTAACCGTGTCTATCTTAGACAAAGACGGTAACGCGATTGATGCGGCAACGGTTCAAGACAAGATCAAACGTTTAGAATCTGTCACTAACGTTGGCCCTAACTTCCCAATCATGGGTTATAACGCTAGCCCAAGTAACAGCGTTGCAAAAATATCTAAAGACTTAGTCAAAGATGGCACTCTGCAAGATGGCGTGACCTTAGTTGATGGTAAACTAGTCTTCACTACGCCTGCCCTGCCCTTCGGTACTGGTGATGCTAATACCGCCTTTACCTTTATCGGTATGGAAATATGTAGCACTGGTACTAGCTTAACGGCATGTACCGCTGATAGCGCAACCACCAGTATGAAAGCTGAGCTCGCCTTTGGCACAAAATCTGGCACACCAAACATGCGCCATGTTAACTCAGTCAACTTCAGTACCTGTCAAAACTGTCACAGCGAGACCTTCGCGATTCACAAAGGCTACCATTCAGGTTTTGTGATGACAGAGCAAGTATCTCATGCAAAAGATGCAAAAGGTAAAGCTATCGTCGGTGTTGATGGCTGCGTTACATGCCATACACCTGATGGTACTGGCTACTCTGGCAATGGTATGGCAATCGAAATACGTGCACACAAAACGCATTACGAAAAAGCATATAATATCGCAGCTGAAACCTGTACCCAGTGTCACAACGACTTCAACCTAGAAGCATTTAAGGTCAAAGGTGCTTTGGCAACTGCTGCAGGCAAATATACGACTCCAATAGCGGCCACTTGTACTTCATGCCACGCAGTCACTGACATGAAAGCGCATTCCAAGGCTGTGCTTGAAAACTTCGGTGCCATCATTGATGGTGACTTTACCCAAGCCAATCAAGCGGCGCAGTCAGAAACCTGTTTCTACTGTCACAAACCCACACCAACAGATCACACTCAGGTGAAGATGTAATTTGCCCAAGCAGGGGGAGTTCGCTCCCCCTTTCTTGAATTTTGTTGGGACAAATTGGGAAGCCTATTATGAAGAACAGCCTAAAAATGAAAAACCTACTGCCGGCACTTGTCATCTCCATGGCAATGTCTGCAGTGATGTCTTTATGCATCACACCGAGTGCACACGCCTCAAAGTGGGATGACAAAATGACTCCAGAACAAGTCGAAGCCACCTTAGATAAGAAGTTTGCCGAAGGCAGCTACTCCCCTAAAGGTGCCGATTCTTGTTTGATGTGCCACAAAAAATCTGAAAAAGTGATGGACCTTTTCAAAGGTGTCCATGGCGCCATTGATTCATCAAAGAGCCCAATGGCTGGCCTGCAATGTGAAGCCTGTCATGGTCCTATGGGTCAACACAATAAAGGCGGCAACGAGCCGATGATCACTTTTGGTAAGCAATCGACCTTAAGTGCAGAAAAACAAAACAGTGTCTGTATGAGCTGTCACCAAGATGATAAACGCGTATCTTGGAACGGTAGTCACCATGACAATGCCGATGTCGCTTGTGCCTCATGCCACCAAGTGCATGTCGCAAAAGATCCTGTGTTATCAAAAAACACCGAAATGGAAGTCTGTACTAGCTGTCACACTAAGCAAAAAGCAGACATGAATAAACGCTCGAGTCACCCACTAAAATGGGCTCAAATGACCTGTAGCGATTGTCATAATCCCCATGGGAGCATGACAGATTCCGATCTAAACAAGCCTAGCATTAACGAAACCTGTTACTCCTGCCACGCCGAGAAACGCGGCCCAAAACTGTGGGAACATGCACCCGTCACTGAGAACTGTGTGACTTGCCACAATCCTCACGGCAGTGTGAATGATGCCATGTTGAAAACCCGCGCACCGCAGCTGTGTCAGCAATGTCACGCCAGCGATGGCCACGCCAGCAATGCTTACTTAGGTAACACTGGTTTAGGTTCAAACGTCGGCGACAATGCCTTTACGGGTGGAAGAAGCTGTTTAAATTGCCACAGTCAGGTCCATGGTTCAAACCATCCATCTGGCAAGCTATTACAGCGCTAAGGAGACGAGAAAATGAAATTTAAACTCAATTTGATCACTCTGGCGTTACTAGCAAACACAGGTTTTGCAATAGCGGCCGACGGGTATGGCCTAGCCAATGCCAATACAGAAAAAGTCAAAATGTCCGCTTGGAGCTGTAAAGGCTGCGTTGTTGAAACGGGTACATCTGGCACTGTGGGTGTTGGCGTGGGTTACAACAGCGAAGAGGATATTCGCTCGGCGAATGCCTTTGGGACTTCAAACGAAGTTGCAGGTAAATTTGATGCCGATGTCACCTTCCGTGGTGAGAAAGGCTATCAAGCCAGCGTTGAAGCTTATCAACTGGGCATGGATGGTGGCCGTTTAGATGTCAATGCGGGCAAACAGGGCCAGTATAATGTCAATGTAAACTATCGCCAAATCGCCACTTACAATAGTAATAGCGCCTTAACGCCCTACTCTGGTGTCGGCAGCGATAATTTAACCTTGCCAGACAACTGGGTAACTGCGGGTTCAAGCAGCCAGATGCCGTTACTGATGGACAACCTAAATGCCTTAGAACTGTCGCTCAAACGTGAGCGCACAGGGTTAGGTTTTGACTATCAAGGTGAATCGCTGTGGAGTACGCATGTGAGCTACATGCGTGAAGAAAAAACCGGCTTGAAAAAAACATCAGGTGGATTCTTTAACCAATCCATGATGTTAGCTGAGCCAGTTGATTACACCACTGACTCCATTGAAGCTGGCATTAAACTAAAAGGCGATCGTTGGTTCACTGCACTTAACTACAATGGCTCAATTTTTAAGAACGAGTACAACCAGTTAAACTTCGACAGTGCCTTCAATCCGACCTTTGGTGCTCAAACCTCTGGCACACTCGCCCTTGACCCTGACAACCAGTCACACACAGTGTCGCTCATGGGTCAATACAACGACAATACCAATGTGTTAACAGGTCGTGTGCTTGCGGGACAAATGAGTCAAGACCAAGCATTAGTCACTTCAGGCTATGGCTATCAAGTGCCGACAGAGGCCGTTGATGCCAAAGTTGACCTCACAGGGTTAAACTTAAAAGTCGTCAGTAAAGTGACTAACTCACTGCGCTTAAGTGGTAGCTACGACTATAGCGACCGTGATAACAATACTCAAATTGAAGAGTGGACCCAAGTCAGCATCAACAATGTCAATGGTAAGGTGGCCTATAACACCCCTTACGATAACACTAGCCAACGCTTCAAAGTGGCGGCGGATTATCGTATTACCCATGGACTGAAGCTTGATGGCGGCTATGACTTCAAACGTGACGACCGTAATTATCAAGACCGTGAAACCACGGATGAAAATACTGTTTGGGCACGTTTGCGCGTTAACAGCTTTGAAACTTGGGATATGTGGGTTAAGGGCAGTTACGGTCAGCGTGATGGCTCGCAATATCAAGCTTCTGAATGGACATCTTCTGAAACCAACAGCCTGTTACGTAAGTACAATCTGGCTAACCGCGACAGAACCCAGATTGAAGCTCGAGTCACCCACTCGCCAATCGACAGCTTGACCATAGATTTCGGTGCCCGTTACGCATTAGATGACTACTCTGACACAGTTATTGGCTTAACTGAGTCAAAAGACACCAGTTATGATGCCAACATCAGCTACATGATCACCGATGATTTACTGGCGACAGCCTTCTACAACTACCAAATCATTGAGTCTGAACAAGCGGGAAGCAGTAATTACAGCACCCCAACGTGGACAGGATTCATTGAAGACAATGTAGATGTGATCGGGGCAGGCCTGAGCTACAACAACTTGCTTGAGAACAAGTTACGCATGGGATTGGATTACACTTATTCAAACTCCGACAGTAACACTCAAGTCAGACAAGGTATCACAGGCGACTATGGCGATTATTTTGCCAAAGTGCACAACATTAACTTATATGCTCAATATCAAGCCACCGAGAAAATGGCGCTGCGCTTGGATTATAAAATTGAGAATTATAAAGACAATGATGCCGCCAATGATATCGCCGTCGATGGGATCTGGAACGTCGTAGGCTTTGGCAGCAATAGCCATGACTACACAGCGCAAATGATCATGCTGAGCATGAGTTACAAACTCTAATCGATACTGTTCATAACACGAAAAGCCCGCATTTTGCGGGCTTTTGTTTAAGTGCAGCAGGATCTTTTAAAGCGATAACGTCATGGCAGATAAACGTAAAAATCTTGAATAAGATCAGACTCTGGCGCGAAAGTCCGCCCATAAAAACCTTAATCCTTGAGTTTTGGCTCACTTTAGCGGATCTTAATTCAATCTTTTAGTTAATCCTCTGAGCCCATGCGTATTTATTCTTCAATCTCCCAATCTCAGTGGCTGTTATCACTTTCTGCACTAGTGGGGCTAAGCCTATTACCCTTACCCGCCATGGCGTTCGACCCATCGGGTGGCGCAGCGAGCCTATTTATCATTTTAGGCCTCGGTGGTTTTACCTTAATCAATCTGTTTCTACAGGGCTTATTCTTTTTTGCGGGTCAGTATCGCAGCGCCACTTTTGCTAAACGCCATGTATTAAGCGCACTAATAGTGCCATTAATTGCCATTGCGTTAGCCATTTATGATCATAGAGGTTGGAGTGATTTCGCCCTTAACTTAGGTATTATCTGTGTCGGTATTGGACTGATTTTATTGCCACTACAGCTTTGCCAAATCGATAAGCCCACCAATCGCAATGCTGATTGGATCATCAGCCTAGGGGCATTATTTATCTTAACTTTGAGCTATGTGATTGCCCCCTTAGCCTTCTTTACGATTGTACTGGCCCACATCTGTTTAGCTTCAAGCACAAATAAAATTCCTAAGATATTAAGTTATATCAGTTTAATCCTTGGCTATTCTCTTTTTGGCTACTGGGTATATCAAACAGTGATGATGCTCCAATCCTGATTGAAAATGAATGAGCAACGATAAAATTAGCGATTAAATTGACTAAGACGAATCTCACTAAAACACCATCGCCACTTTGCGTAACTGTATCGCCATCATGCTCGACATCAATGGCCAAACAGCTGGCAAAAATCAACGCCTGTACTTTATGTCAGGCCCATTTACCCTTAGCGCCCAAGCCGATATTGCAGGCCAGTACCCAAGCGCGGATTTTGATTGCAGGCCAAGCTCCGGGCGTAAAAACCCACCATAAAGGCATACCTTTTGACGATGCCAGCGGTGAACGGCTGCGCACTTGGTTGAATGTCACGCGGGAGCAATTCTACGACCCCAATCTTTTTGCCATTATCCCTATGGGATTTTGTTTTCCGGGCAGTATCGAAAAAAACGGTAAAAAGCAGGGTGATAAACCACCGCGCCCCGAATGCGCTGCCACTTGGCATCAGGCCTTCCTCGCCCTAATGCCACAAATAGAGCTAATTGTGATCCTCGGCCAATATGCCATCGACTATCATCTACCGCGCGAATCGTCCGAGGCCGTAAACCCCACTTCGCCGATCACTAAGCATCAAACAACCGGCACTAACGTAACTGTCATCCCCAAACTGAAACCAATAACAGTGACCCAAGCATGCGCGCAATGGCAGCAATATTGGCCTAAGTATCTTGTCTTGCCGCACCCAAGCCCGCGTAATAATCTTTGGCTTAAGCAGCATCCTGAGTTTGAACGCGATATGCTACCCAGATTAAGAATGCGTATTGCATCCCTATTAAACCTTCAACCCCACTAGGCGCCTGTATGTATCTACTTGATTCTGCCATCGCTAAGCAAATTGTGAGTCGCACAATGAAAATCATTGGCCACAATATCAATGTGATGAACGGCCAAGGGGTGATTTTAGGCTCAGGCGACCCTAAGCGTATAGGGTCAACCCACGAAGGCGCGCTGCTGGCGATTACCCAAAATCGCAATGTGGAGATCAGTCAAGAAGTCGCCTCAGGGCTGCATGGCGTTAAGCCAGGCATCAATTTACCCTTACATTATCAAGGACAAATTATCGGCGTCGTCGGCATTACCGGTGATCCGTGTGAGCTCACCCATTATGGTGAGTTACTTAAAATGACCGCCGAAATGATTGTTGAACAAGCCAACCTGCAGGATAAATTGCAATGGGAGAATCGCCAGCGTGAAGAGTTTATTCTGCAATTGATCAAAGCTGAAACCGATGATGCACAGTTGCACCGCTGGGCAAAACAGCTCGACATTGATATCAGCCTGCCAAGAGTCGCGGCCATTATTGAGATCAGCGAGAAAAACATCCAGAAACACCATTTAAAAACCGACACAACCCCATCGGCCTTGTTCTTAGCTGAGGCATCCACTCAGCCCGCCGATGAACGCAGCCCCAGAGTCAGTGAAACCCTCAAGCAAGTGCTGCATCTATTGCAATATCCTGACCGTGGTAACTTGATTGCCATGACCTCAATGTCGCAGTTGGTGATCCTAAAGCCTGCTTTTTTAGATGGAAAACAATGGGATCCTGAGCTCGAAAATCAGCGTATCGATAAGCTGTTGCAGCGCTTACCCGCCCAAATGGATTTAAACTTTAAAATTGCTCTAGGCCATTTCTTCCCGGAAAAAGGCGGGATAGCGCGCTCCTATCACACGGCTCAAGAAACCTTGGCACTCGGTAAGCAGCTCAATGCAGAAGGGAATAAATACCTGTTTGAAGATTATTCCCTACAAGTGTTACTAGCAGGGCTAAAACATGACTGGCGCGGTCAGGCGCTGGCAACGCCCTATCAGCAACTCGCCAAGGCGGATAAAAATGGCCAATTACGCAAAACCTTAGCGGCTTACATCACCCACTTTGGCGATGCACAGCAATGCGCGAATGCCCTGTTTATTCATCGCAATACACTGAGATATCGCCTTGATAAAATTCAGCAAATCACCCAAGCCGACATTCAATCCCTGCATGGATTATTAAGCCTGTATCTTGGGCAATTAATTGATACTTCAACTCGCTTAACTTAACGCTCAAATGACTTAGCAACTCAACAGATTAGCCAAAAAAAGCCCGCAGATGACGGCGCAGACCTTATAACCAGATCAATTGAGTAAAACTTGGGCTGTACTAAAAAATTAATTGAAAGATTTATACCGTATCCCCTTTCCTATCCTTTCATATAGTATCGCGGCGATATGCTAGCGCTCTCGACTTAGTCCATTGAAAGGAATGATAATGACCTCAATCAAACTGACTTTACTCGCCAAAGCTTGTCTCATTAGCGGCATTGCGCTGACTTCACCTTCGTTAATCGCGGCCGAGAAAACCATTCCCGAACTGGTCGATGCCGTCAACGGCACACCCGATGCGGCAAGTCGCGAGGCGGGTAAAAATGTCAAACTGCGTAATCACACTAAGGGATTTTGTACCTCGGGCAGTTTTAAACCGAATCCACAATTACAACAAACGTTGGCAATTCCATTTTTTAATCAAGATAGTATCAAGGTCACAGCCCGCTTTTCCCTCGGCGGTACAAATCCGCAGATCTCAGATAAAACCGCTGGGCGCTTTATGTCACTCAAAATTGACGGCGATAAAGAAAATCTTAACTTTGTCACCACTAACGTTCCCGTTTTCTTTGCCAAAAATCTCGAAGAGTTTTTTAACTTTCAGACCAAAGTGAAACAAGGTCCTGAAGGTAAACAGTGGCTTATTGATAATCAACCCAGCGCCAAAGCTTTTTTCGACTACGTTAAACAGTTGCCTCCCAGCCCAAGTTTTGCCAACAGCCGCTACTTTGGTGTAAATAGTTTCCTGTTCAGCACGCCAAAAAACAGTGTTCTTCAAGGTGAAACGGTCGCGGGTAAATGGATTTTTGAACCTGTCGCAGGTACTGCCGCGCTGTCAGCCAGTGAACTTGCCAATCTCAGTGATGATTTTTTAAAGGCAGAATTACTCGAGCGCATTAAAACCCAGCCAGCACAATGGAACCTTTATATTCAACTCGCCGAAATGGGGGATGAGATTAATGACCCAACTGTGATCTGGCCTGAAACTCGCCAGCGTTTACTGGTAGGCCAAGTGATGATTAACGGTGAACGAGACAGCGATCCCCAAGTTCAACAGTGCGATAAAGGCATATTTAACCCACTGTTATTACCTAAGGGCATTACTGCATCTGCCGATCCCATACTCAATGCCCGCACCGCAGCCTATGTAGAATCCTTTATTCGTCGTCAATAAAGATGTCGAGTTAAGTCCCTCCTGTTTAGGATTGGCAAATAGCCCTATTTGCCAATCCTTATCGACAAGCGCCTCCCTTACCGACAAAACGCCTCCTCCTGCATTCGAATTCACCTAAGCATTTTTGTGCATGAGCACAAAAATGGCGAAACATAACGCGGTAATTCCGTGGATTTAGCCAAAGCTATTCAAACATACCTGCACAATAATAGGATGACCTTAAAGCAGCCCTCATTTGGACTCAGGCCCAAATAAGCACTGCGCCCTACACTATAAGTCAAAAAACTTACTCAAAAACTTCAGCCAAGAACTGAACGGGACAAACTATGAACTTAGTGCTTATTCTCATCGGCGTGATTGCATTTATTGTTATCGCGACCTCAAAATTTAAACTCCACCCCTTTTTAACCTTAATTCTGGCCGCCTTTATCGCGGCCTTCGCCTATGGCCTGCCGAGCGGAGAAATCGCTAAAACCATTACCACAGGGTTTGGCAATATTTTAGGCTATATCGGCTTAGTGATCGTCTTAGGCACTATCATAGGGATTATTCTGGAAAAAAGCGGCGCCGCCATCACCATGGCCGATGTGGTGATCAAGATATTAGGTAAACGCTTCCCGACACTCACTATGTCAATTATCGGTTATCTCGTGTCTATTCCGGTCTTTTGTGACTCGGGTTTTGTGATCTTAAACTCACTGAAACAATCGATGGCGAACCGCATGAAGGTCTCTAGTGTCTCCATGAGTGTTGCCTTAGCCACAGGTCTGTACGCCACTCACACCTTTGTACCGCCAACGCCAGGCCCTATCGCCGCCGCAGGCAACTTAGGCTTAGAGTCCAACCTAGGCTTAGTGATCGGTGTGGGTCTCTTTGTCGCCGCTGTTGCGGCACTCGCGGGTATGTTATGGGCAAACCGCTTTGCCGATGTTGAGCCCGATGGTGAAGGCGCAGAAGAACTTAAAGCGCAGGCCAGCGACTATGAAACGCTGAAAAAAAGCTATGGCACGTTACCAAGCCCATTAAAAGCTTTCGCACCGATTTTTGTGCCTATCGTATTAATTTGTTTAGGTTCTATCGCTAACTTCCCTTCAGCGCCTTTGGGTAAAGAAGGTGTGTTTGATGTGCTCGTGTTCCTCGGTCAGCCCGTTAATGCCCTGATGATTGGCCTGTTTTTATCCCTGCTGCTGTTAAAGGGTGAGAATAAGATCAGCGAATTTAGCGAACGCATCAGCCAAGGGCTCGTCACTGCCGCGCCGATTATTTTAATCACAGGTGCAGGTGGTGCCTTTGGTGCGGTATTAAAAGCCACGCCTATCGGTGACTTTTTGGGCACATCACTGTCGGCACTGGGTATCGGTATCTTTATGCCATTTATCGTCGCTGCCGCGCTTAAGTCAGCGCAGGGTTCATCGACAGTCGCGTTAGTCGCAACCTCAGCACTGGTTGCGCCTATTCTTGGCGATATTGGTCTTGGTAGCGATATGGGACGAGTATTAACAGTAATGGCAATTGGCGCAGGTGCGATGACAGTTTCCCACGCCAATGACAGCTTCTTTTGGGTTGTCACCCAATTTAGCCGCATGAGCGTCAAACAAGCCTATAAAGCCCAAACTATGGCGACCCTAATCCAAGGTGTAACGTCCATGGTAACTGTGTATGTGCTAAGTCTAGTGTTGCTCTAATATTAATGAGTTCTTGATTCAATATTGTCCCTTGGGCACATACCGTGCCCAAGATATAGTTCTGTTATACGCCCTAATAATTGCAACAGATTAATGTGCCAGTGATGGATATAAATTCCTTTATATCACCTCAGTTTTAGCACAGGGATGTTGTTGCGCCCAACGTAAGTGGCCTTGGGTTTAGTGTTCAACATTGAGCCCTGTTTTATCCCATTTAGCTGTAGGATTTTTAATGAAAATAGTTATCGCCCCCGACTCATTTAAAGAAAGCTTAAGCGCGCTCGAAGTGGCCAACGCCATAGAACAAGGCTTAAAACAAGTGATCCCCGACTGCGACATAGTCAAAATACCCGTTGCCGATGGTGGCGAAGGCACAGTGCAATCTATGGTGGACGCCACGGGCGGCAGTATTGTCAGCTTAGAAGTCATGGGGCCACTGGGACATAGAGTGCAAGCACACTATGGCATTCTTGGTGAAGGTATTCTCAGCGCTGCGATCAATACAAGTTCTGCTTCAGTTTCACGTGCAGATCCAACGAACAAATCGCCACATCGAGGCGCGATTGCCGTGATTGAAATGGCCTCAGCGTCTGGGCTACACCATGTGCCGAGGGAGCAACGTAACCCGCTGCTTACCACAAGTTATGGCACGGGCGAGCTAATTTGTGATGCGCTTAATCGGGGGATAAAGCACATCATTTTGGGGCTAGGCGGCAGTGCCACCAACGATGGCGGCGCGGGTATGGCCCAAGCGCTGGATATTTTATTGCTCGATGGCCAAGGTAAAACCTTGCCTTCTGGCGGCGCAGCGCTGGCGAACCTTGCTCAAATCGATGTATCAAACGCTCATCCACTTTTACGTGAGTGCAGCTTCGAAGTTGCCTGCGATGTTGATAATCCACTGTGCGGTGAACGCGGTGCATCGGCAATTTTTGGTCCGCAAAAAGGTGCGACGCCTGAGATGGTTAAGCAGCTAGATGCCGCTCTTGCCCATTATGCCGATGTGATTGCCCGCAATGGCATTAGTGATCACCGCGATCATGCCGGGGCTGGCGCTGCTGGCGGTATGGGTCTTGGCGTGATGGCTTTTTTAAATGCCGAGCTTAAACCTGGGGTTGAGATTGTAATGCAAACCGTTGGCCTTGCGGACAAAATCCGTGGCGCCGATGTAGTGATCACAGGTGAAGGCCGTATCGATGGTCAAACCGTGTTTGGTAAAACCCCAATGGGCGTGTTAAAGCAAGCCAAACTGCAGGGCATTCCCACTATCGGTATCGCGGGCTGCCTCGGTGAAAACGCCAATGCCATATTGGATCACGGTATGGCGGCTATCTTCCCTATCATCCCGCACTTAAGTCCGCTTGATGATGTGCTGGCCAATGCCAAGCTAAACCTTTGCAATACCGCCCGAAATATCGGCGCGGTACTCATGTTGGGCCAACGCAAATTTTAGGGCTAACATGAATTTTAGGGCTAATGCTCAGGCTTGATGAGTGGCTCGTCGAGTTAAACATAAAGGCGCCATAACGGCGCCTTTGCTTATTTAGGCCGCAACGCTTTGGTAATACCAAATTTTAGTGCTTGATGCCTAAAAGGCCTTGCAGTAAAGTGAGCTCCCTTTTTGGTATTCCGCTGATTGAACATTTGAGAGTCACTGATCGCGCATCACTGGTCGAGAATCACTGGTCCGTTATACTCTTCGAGCCAATTTGCGGTTTCACTATAAAAATTAATAGACGGCAAGCCCCATGACCCAGAAACTCCCTCGCCAAGCCACCGCATCCGAAGCAAGTTTGCTCCGCATTTTTACTGCACCGGAAGATGCAAGCTCAACGCTGAGTATTATTGAGCAAAAGCTCTCCGAGGACTTAGCAGGCTTTTTGGGTGACAGTATCGCCGCGCTCGAAAAACCCTTGTCTGAAATCGAAACCGATTTTCAAGCTTTTGAGATCCCAACTCAGCCGCGTTTTGTCTCCGATTACACCGACGAAATTATGCAAAATTTGGTGGCGCATTCGGTACACACAGCGGCGCCAAGTTTTATCGGCCACATGACTTCGGCACTGCCCTACTTTGTGTTGCCACTGTCGAAGATGATGGTGGGACTCAATCAAAATCTGGTCAAAATCGAAACCTCTAAGGCATTTACGCCGCTTGAGCGCCAAGTGCTCGGCATGATGCACCATTTGATTTACGCCCAAGATACGGATTTTTATCAAAGCTGGATGCACAGCGCCAATCATTCCCTCGGCGCATTTTGCTCCGGCGGCACGGTTGCCAACATCACGGCCCTGTGGATTGCCCGTAACCAATTATTAAAAGCCGAGGGTGAGTTTAAAGGCGTCAGCCGCGAAGGATTACTCAAGGCACTGCGCCACTATGGCTATGACGATTTAGCGATTTTAGTCTCGGAGCGAGGCCACTACTCGCTGGGCAAAGCTGTAGATCTGCTTGGCATTGGCCGCGACAATATCATCAGCATTCCCACTGACAGCGATAACAAGGTCGATGTCGCGAAAATGCGCCAAGCCGCCCTTGAACTTGCTAGTAAAAACATCAAAGTGTTGGCGATTGTTGGCGTGGCCGGCACCACAGAAACCGGTAATGTTGACCCACTGACAGAGTTAGCTGCGCTGGCAAAAGAGTTAAATTGCCATTTCCATGTGGATGCAGCGTGGGGCGGCGCGAGTTTATTATCCAATAAATACCGACACTTACTCGCAGGCATCGAACTTGCTGACTCAGTCACTATCGATGCCCACAAACAAATGTACGTGCCTATGGGCGCAGGCATAGTGTTATTTAAAGACCCAGAGTTTGCCCACACCATTGCCCATCACGCCGAATATATTTTGCGCCGTGGTTCAAAGGATCTCGGCAGCCAAACGCTGGAAGGTTCACGCCCCGGCATGGCGATGTTAGTGCATGCTTGCTTACAGATCATCGGTCGCGATGGTTATGAAATATTAATCAATAATAGCCTTGAAAAAGCCCGCTATTTTGCCGAACAAATCAAAGCCCATGAGGATTTTGAGTTAATCACTGAGCCAGAACTTTGTCTGCTGACTTACCGTTATGTGCCCGCCCGCATCCAAGCCGCCATGCAGCTTGCCTGTGAGCAAGCAGACACAGTAAAACTCGCTCGCTTTAACGAGCTGCTCGATGGTCTTACTCAGTTTATTCAAAAGCACCAACGCGAACAGGGTAAATCCTTCGTCTCCCGCACCCGCATTCAGCCAGCCCGCTATTTTAGACAAGCGACCGTAGTATTTCGCGTCGTACTCGCCAACCCCCTCACCAGCCATGACATTCTCAATCAAGTGCTTGTTGAGCAAAGTGAAATCGCCGCATTAGATAACGAGTTTTTACCTGCGTTATTGGCAATGGTTGCTGAATAGCGAGTTGTGAATGATGGAATAGCCCCAATACTATTTGTGGCTATCCCATCATTCGCCGAAATCTGAAGGATTGAACGATTCGGCGAGCTCAGTAATCACCTAAGAATGATGTAAAAGCCTCTGTATCCCCACTTAGACGTTAATAATAAAGTACATTTATTCCAGTGACTCGCTGCGAGTACATCCCTGTAAGCTCGACCGTGGCATCCATGCCACAAACGGTCACTTACATAAATATGCTTTATTCATTCAGTCATGTGTATCCTGTTGCTCGACTAACTTGTGTTGTACCTGATAACGTTTTTCTGACTCACGGCGCATGAGTTACACTAGGTAAGCATTTGAAATAAAAGACAAGAGATGATTAATGATAGCACCTACACTTAATATCAAAACAGGCTCGGAAAATACATGAATCTCGCATTATTTGATTTTGACGGCACAATAACCGATGCGGATATGTACACTAAATTTATACGATTTACGGCTTCTAAAAGACGAACTGTCGTCGCGGGCTGTTTATTATTACCGCTTTATTCACTGTATAGAATTGGCTGGTTTCCGGCACGAAAACTAAGACCGATTGTTAGCTATCTTGCCTTCCGTGGTCGTGATTACCAGCAATTAAATACTATGGCAGCTACCTATGCCCAAAAAGTGATCCCCAAACATGTCATGCCACATGCGCTAAACAAAATCCGCTGGCACCAAGAAAATGGCGATACCGTCGTAGTTGTTTCAGCGTCACTCGATGTCTATTTAAAACACTGGTCTAGTGCGCTCGGATTAAGGTTAATCAGTAGTGAGTTAGAGGTAAAAAATGGCATTTTATCGGGGTATTATGCAGCTGGTGATGTCAGTTGTGAGACAAAGGCAATAAAAGTTAGACATACTTTCGACTTAAACAGCTATGAACGTATTTACGCCTATGGTGACACAGCAGAAGATCTGGCAATGTTACAACTTGCACACGAAAAATATATGAACTGGAATGAAGTCACTTACTAGAAAAATAATACCAAGGGATCACTATGTACTTCATTGCTGCTTTTGGTTTACTGATGTTGTTATTAAGTCTAGTGATGGCTGTACAGCCTGAGTCTTTCTCTAAGGGGATTATTTCGTTTAGCGAGCAGCCCTACTTCCATATTGCTGAGGTGTTTAGCCGAGTTATTGCGGGTCTCATTTTTACCCATTACTCAACCGATACTCAGTTTCCATAGACCATTTTTGCGATAGGTATTGTGTTGTTAGGTGTCGGAATGGGCTTGGCGTTAACGCCTCCAAGGTTACATAGGAAGTTTGCGCTATGGTCTGCTCAATACTTCAACAATAAATTCCGTTTAATTGGTCTATTTTCCATCCCGCTATCTTTGCTACTTATATATTCTGCTGTTGGCGCCTAAAAAATAGTATGCAATCCAACAACAAGGATTTTGTCACAATAATTTAGTTTTAGCTAAAGCAATCGCAACTTGTAAAAAACAATGCTAAGGTAATGATTCGTATAACAAGTATTGCTTTATAAGCAGAATCTGTCGGAGAAAAAGGATGTTTATCAGATATATTTTAATGCTCACTGCCGTGCTGCTATGCCTTTACCCTGTTTGGGGATTAGTGAGCCCAGCAAGCTACTTGCAGGAGATATTAGAGGTTTATCCCAATGCGGAACAAGCCAGTCATACTCAAGTACGAATTACGGCGGCTATTTTATGGATAAGCAATCTGACGCTATCATTTGCGTTACTATTTATTGCAAAATTCATTAAACAACCTCAAACGTACAAATTCGCGAAAATATCGTCTATTGCATTAATTAGCTATCCATTTATTCTGACGATAACAGAGGCAATTTCTCACAGTATTCTATACCGCCACCTAGAACATCCTACGTTGACAATCGAGTTTTCAGCGCAAAAAATGTTCTATTTCGTATTTGGCCTGATCATTCTGGGAATTTATCAATCCCAACAAGAGTACAAACGCGCCAAAGAGAATGGTTAATTTATCAACATATTTTAAGGAAAAACCATTGAAGTTCTTTATCTCTTTTATCTTTGCTTTTATTGGCTCCAAATTATTATTCAAATACTTCGATTTTCACTACGATATTTTTAGCGATCCTTTTGATCCATTGAAATTTATTATTGATACGGGGGTGTTCGTTGTTATTTTTATATCAACACAGATACTGTATGAAAAATATTGGGAAAAACGAATAAACAAGAACAGCCATAATTCCCTCAACTAATGCACATAAGGATAATGCGCAGAGGGACTATGAATAATATATGCTGTTAACACGCTCACAAGCACTAAGCGACCAACAGAAACCACATAGGAACTAGAAAGCTTTATATGCAAAAAATCATTCTACCACTGCTCATGCTAAGCCTTGGTGCATGGTCTGGTTTTACTCAAGCACAGGACACCAGCGCGTTATGGGGCAAAGAATACGCTGAGGTGAAATCGAGTTTATTAGCTGCTGGCTGGGTATTAGCGCCCGTAGCAGAAGATGAAACGCCAATGACAGAAGATTACCCTGAAATAACCTGTGGTAACGGCGCGATGGCCATTTGCTCTGTCGGCGTTAAGCGAGACAATAGTACACTTACCTTAGTTGTTGAATCTATTGAACAAGTGCTTATTGTGGCAGGTGAATACTAAACTGCCCAATGGACGATGTGAAATTCAGCCTAAGCGCCTGACATAAACGAGGTAGTGATGACATCTATCCCCCAATCAAAACAAGAACTTGAATTGGCTATTTATTCAGTTTTCCCCAAATTGATAGCTGACTATCGTTCAATCCCAGCCCAAATGTCCCGTGTGTGCAGCATAGAAGGAAACATCACAGGTACACAAATGAGTGTAAGTGATACCGTCGCTTATCTTATTGGTTGGGGTAAATTAGTGCTCAAATGGTACGAGTTAACATCGCAAGCACTCCCCGTTGATTTTCCCGATACGGGTTATAAATGGAATCAACTGGGATTATTAGCAAAGCGATTTCATCATGAATATAGCCAATGGCAATATACTGATTTACTTGATGAGTATGAAATGACAATGGAAAAATTGTCAGCGCTGATTGCGAGTCTCAGTGATCAGCAACTGTACGGCATAACTTGGTACGATAAATGGACTCTGGGTCGTATGATCCAGTTCAATACTTACTCCCCGATGAAGAATATGCGTACCAAAGTACGACGATTCAAAAAAGACAATGCATTACCCTAGTAAACAACTCTTTTAAGCACGGAGGTATTCATGCCAAGTACCCACACTCACCCGCAGTTAGGTCCAAATCCCAACGATAAAGCGCCGATGAAAGGCTTTCCTCAGGTTGGCTTTCTTAAAAACTTTATTTCCCGCGAGAACATTATCGTCGGCGATTACACTTATTATGACGATCCAGCAGGTCCTGAGAGGTTCGAGTCGAATGTACTTTATCACTTTGACTTTATTGGCGATAAACTGAATATCGGTAAATTCTGTGCCATTGCGAAAGACGTGAAATTCATTATGAATGGCGCCAATCATCAAGTATCTGGCTTCTCGACTTATCCTTTTTATATCTTCGGCAATGGCTGGGAGAAAGCGGCGCCCAAGCCCGAAGATTTACCTTTTAAGGGCGATACCTGTATCGGTAACGACGTATGGATTGGTTATAACGCCACTATCATGCCTGGGGTGAAAATTGGCCACGGCGCCATTGTTGCCAGTCAATCCGTAGTAACAAAAGATGTACCGCCCTACGCTATGGTTGGCGGTAATCCTGCCACAGTGATCAAGCTGAGATTCGAGCAAACTGTCATAGATGAGCTTGTTGCCATCGCTTGGTGGGATTGGCCGATAGAGAAAATCACTCAACACCTTGAGGCTATTGCGGGTGCAGAACTCACAACATTACAGCAGGCAACCTAAATAACGCCTATCGCGAGCAAGACTGAACAAAAAATCTCAAGCGACAAGCATTAAGCAACAAACATAAAAAACCGCCATTAAACGCAAACAAAATCCAATATGCGCAATTTTGTACAAAAGCGCTGAGGGTTTCTGGGTTACTATCAGGCACAACCCGCCATTAATACACTAAACACGGAGGCCTACTGTGAACACAGAACATGCGGCCTACCAGATTGCCGATGAATTAGGTGGCCTCGAGTTACTCAATGCCCACTACCATAAACAAAACTTTAGTCGGCACACCCACGAAGGTTACACAGTCGGCGTGATTGAAACGGGGGCACAGCGTTTTTATCGCACGGGTGGCAACCATGTGGCGCCAAAGCACAGCATCATTCTCGTCAACGCCGACGAAGTCCATAATGGTTGTAGCGCCACCGAGGGCGGTTGGTCCTATCGTGCCATGTATCCAGTACCCGCGCAGTTTGCCAATATTAACAGTGAGCTAGCATCAAACCGCGGTGCGCCCTATTTCCCTGAGCCCGTAGTGTACGATCCTGAATTAGCCGAATTACTGCGCTTCACCTTTACGACTTTAGATACATCGGACAATCGCTTACTGCGCGAAAGCTTGGTCTATTCAAGCTTGACACAGTTGATGACACGCCATGGCAAGAATCGCCCAAGCGATGACCTCGCTGTAATCGCTAAGCCTGCGTTAGCACTGGTGAAATCCTTTATCGACGATCATCCTGCTGCCGACATCTCCCTTGAAGAGCTGGCAACACTCGCGGGATTAAGCCCCTATTATTTGCTGAAGCAATTTCAGCGCTATTACGGCTTACCGCCCCACGCTTATCAAATTCAAGCAAGAGTGAGACTCGCCAAAGGAAAAATCAAACAAGGCACACGGCTGCTCGATGTCGCCCTCGATTGTGGTTTTCACGATCAAAGTCACTTGAATCGACATTTTAAGAAGACAGTCGGCGTAACACCGGGGCAATTTGCCAAAGAAATAGGCCGCAATATTATCCAAGCCTAAACAACCACTTTAAGTTAATCTGCCATGCTCATTCTTGCTTTCTCCTCTATTGACTAAGCAAGCAACCTTATCCAAGCATTTATTGTTTAACGGCAACCCCGTCGCCGCTATTTTTAGGAGCCAAAGTGACAACCGACAAGCTTATAGAACCTGATGTTTATCCTGTGCATCCATCGAAATCCAAGGCATTTTTAAAAGGTACATTAGCCATGATGCCGTTGACGATAGCGGTTGTACCTTGGGGCATTTTAGCGGGCTCCTTCGCCATTGAGGTTGGGCTAACGCCCATTGAGAGCCAAGCCATGTCGGCGATTATCTTTGCGGGCGCGGCGCAATTAGTGGCGCTCGGCATGGTGAAAGCCGGTATTGGTCTGTGGAGTATCTTAATTACGACGTTACTCATCACCTCACGCCATCTGTTATATGCAATGGCGATGCGCAGTCAAATCAGTCCGTTGCCATTAAAGTGGCGCCTAACATTGGGCTTTTTGCTCACAGATGAACTGTTTGCCATCGCCAATCAAGGCAAGTTATATAAGTTCGACCCTTGGTACGCCCTTGGCGGCGGTTTGAGTTTCTATATCGGTTGGAATATAGCCACACTACTTGGCATAGTGGCGGGCAATGCGATCGAGAATTTAGATGAGATGGGATTAGATTTTGCAATCGCAGCCACCTTTATCGCTCTGGTCGTTCCTACCATAAAAAAACCATCGATTCTCGTCTGTGTATTAGTCTCGCTTACCCTAGCAGTGATATGCGCCGTTTTTAAAATTCAAGCGGGACTGCTCATTGCCGCCATTGCGGGAATGACGGCAGGTGTACTTTACGCCAAAGTGACCAAGGAAGCGGAACGCGCAGAACAATCCGCAAATCAGTTAGCAAGCGCACAGACCAAAACAGAAGTGGATACAGGAACAGGGACTGACATTAAGACAAAAACATTGTCAGGAGAGAAAGCATGATTTGGTTAATGATCTTTTCAATGGCGGCGGTTGTGTTTATCAGTCGTCATTTACTACTTGAGCCTAAACTACCGCTGCGATTAAGTAAGGGCACCCAAACCTTTTTAAGTTACTCGGCCCCTGCGGTACTCACTGCGATCTTTGCGCCCATAGTATTTGTGCAGGAAGGTCAGCTCGGTCTGAGCCTAGACAACAGCTATCTCATCTGCGCCGTAGTCGCTACAGTGTTGGCGCTCGTCACCCGTAATACCTTGCTGACCACAGTACTGAGTATGGGACTGTTTTTCTTTATCCACTAAGTCAACAAAGAGTCAGTGCTCAGCAACGGCACTGACTCTTGCATCAATCATTTACACCGCCCCTACCACTCTTTTACACAGCCTAATCCTCTCTGAGACATCCCCCCTAGAAAATTACTGACACGTTATCTTGATTTTCCACAATCTTCATGTACTTAGATTCTTATGTCTGTGCAACTAACAGTATCGGCTTTAACGGTATTTCACACATCGACGATAATGGAAGGGTGATGATATTTATCAGCAATAACAAAGGCTCAAACAATAAAAACAAAATACTTAACCTAACCATATTCAAACTATTTAGTCTCTAAAAACGTCCATTCAGAAATGTTATTTACTGCATCTATTACGGCACTAATCTCAGTATTTTTCTAGGTATAGTTCTCGGAATGAAGAGTCCATTTAAAATTTTTACAGAATAAAATGCCGCATAAATATTAATCCACATTCAAAAACCAACCCACTAAAAATTAAAGTAAATACACTATATTATAAAGTTATAAATACCGTTTAAAAATAAAGTAATTAACATTTTTAACC
This sequence comes from Shewanella sp. SM71, assembly GCF_025653905.1. Classification (NCBI taxonomy): domain Bacteria; kingdom Pseudomonadati; phylum Pseudomonadota; class Gammaproteobacteria; order Alteromonadales; family Shewanellaceae; genus Shewanella; species Shewanella sp. SM71. Next base: position 34,818 of record NZ_JAKKRW010000007.1, on the reverse strand, counting down.
AGATTAAAACACACCTTAAATTAATTCATTTTTATTTTGTTTAATAAAAATAAAAGTGCTAGTTTTTAGATGTGCCTAGCAGTAATGATTATTTATATGATTTAGAACTACATATAATTGCCATCGGCGCTCTCAATGAAAGGACGTATTTTATTAAAATAAAGGAACAATCATGAGAAAAAAATCTAGCCTGGGTATATTAACGTTATCCTGTTTAACCGCACTTGGAACTGTTTCTTTGTTGGCCGAAGCTGCTATTCCGAATACTATTCCAAAACTGTCAATGGTAGAACACGCAGCCCCTGATCTTGATTCGCTTAAAAATGATGCAATTAACGACCCCTCGTTTATCAGCTCGTTATTCTCCTTAGGGCACCATCTTGGATATGCATGGGCTGGCGGTACAGCATCCCAGTATGTTGGTGAAGACATCGAAGTCAGAAGAGAATCGAGCAACGAATATAGTCTTAAAGCCCGCTATAACGGCAATGATCCTTATGCAAGCGGCTACAGAGCGAATGAACGTTTGAAGGTAAATTTACAAAATATTCATTTCGTCACTAATCCTCAAAGTCTAAAGTTAGGTTCACCTCAAGTTTATGATCGTGAGGCTATTTATACTGCTCCTGTGGTTATCTATAACTGGGGCGATACCGAAGATACCGGTGTAGCCACCCTAAACTATGATTACACCACTAGCTGGGCCAAAACCGATAATTTCTCTTTCTCCGAGAAAATTGGCGTAACCAATAAATATGAAGTGGGTATTCCAGGAATAGGTGGAGCGAGTTCTGAAATCAGCGCCGAATTTTCTGCCAGCCAAGGTTGGAGTGAAACCGACGGCAAAAGTACAACGATTTCGAGTCAGGCGCAGTACCGCGCAATTATGCCGCCTCGCAGCAAACGTTATATCTCAATCACCCTATTTAAACAAAAGGCAGATGTCCCATACACCTCAAGTTTATATATGATGTACGATATAAAATATGAGAACTTCTTAAAATGGGGTGGTAATGCGCATATTAATCATCCGACAAATAGACCTAACTTCCCTTACACCTTTGGCGGAGCGAATGCGAATAATCTGAATGGACCAGAAGCCTTAGTCGATCAATATCTTCATCAAGATATAAACGGTTATGGTGTATGGGATTGGCCTGCTGCGATTAATTCGGCACAGTCAAAAAGTGGGTTTGAGTGGCAATTGGCGAATATTGTTAGACAACATGGCGCACCTATCAGCGGTAAATTTACTGCAATAGATTCAAGTCAATTTAATATCGATGCCAGTGAATCCTATCCACTAACGGATGAAGACATTGCTAATCGTCCTAAAAGCGCTCAAAAATTAGGACTGAGTCGCAATATTCAGGTTGCCGTCGGCGAGATCCAAAACAATGATGAAGATGGTTTAATCAAAAAACTGAATATTTCGCAATCAAGCGAAGTCATGTTAAACAATTAAAAACGGTGAGCTTAGACTCTCAATAACAGCGATGACACTAGTATCAGAGAGATCTCGATACAACTAGCCCGTTACTAGCAAATTAAAAATGTAATACAAAGCCACTCATTCGAGTGGCTTTTCTTTCGCTTCTGCTCGCGCCTTTGATTGCTCATCCATCAGGCAAATATAATCTTCAAGCTCTTGCCCGAGAGTGAGATCAAAATGACGGTTTAACCGCACAAGACCTGTGATGCGATCGACCCTGAAATTACGAAAATCAGCACGTAGCTCACACCATGTCAGTAAGGTCCAAGTACCACGCCAAAAATAGATGGCGAGCGGCCTAACTTCCCGCTCGGTGACATCCAGTTTGACGTCTTGATAGAAGAGTTTGACGTATTCGCGGCGCTGAGCCGCATTACGCAAGGGATCGAGGAATTGAAACTCATTGGAATCGAGGTAAAAATCCGGTGAAAACATTAAGGATTGATAGGCTTGTAATCGTTTAGGCAACACAGCTTCGACTTTAATCATCGCCTGCCTCGCGGCGCTACCAAGCTCCTTACCACCCCAAGTTTGCACCATACGCATGCCAACTTGAATCGCTTCGAGTTCGGCTTCGTTAAACATCAAGGGCGGAACATTAACCTCGTGGCGCAACAAATAGCCGACACCCGCTTCCCCTTCAATAGGAATGCCACTTAAACACAGGTCCTGCACATCACGGTAAATCGTGCGTGTAGAAACCTCTAACCGTTCAGCCAACTCTTGGGCTGTGGTTAAGCGTTTATGTTTGAGAATTTGCACTATTTGAAATAGGCGGTCAGCGCGGCGCATTAGCTCTGGTTTAACCCTTTATCTATCAATCAGTTGATTAAGTATTATTATCCTAGATCAATCGCTGGTATGTCTTTGAATACACACTTGAGTGTTTTTACGATTTGAATCATAAAATCCCGATATAGATCTCAACCTCAGTAGCACTAAGATAGACTTCAAAATCCGTTTGATAGCGTCGCTGATGAGAGCAATCAGCCGCGCTAAAATAACCCCACACTTGCCCCCAAAGATCGATAACACACTGGGGCATATCACCCTGAGCGGTGAATTTTAGGTACTTGCCCGCGTTAAGCTCCAATGGCGTAAAATGACTTGCATCAACAGGGGTATCAATTGCCTTACCCACCAGCACAGAAAACTCGCCATTCATGTCTGACTCATAGTCATAATACACGCCATACATGGGCGAATTGAGCATAGCGGTGAGCTGGGATGATTCAAAAAAGGCTTGCCACAGACTACCTATTCTCGCGCTATCGACAGACATTTCTGCCCGATTATTCGTGCGGGTGCTTAGTCCAAGTAACGGTCGAGCATCAATATAAACCACATCCATCTTTGTTTCTTCCATAGAAATCTAAACCCATGCTTTAGTTAATTGCGTGATTTTAGCGTCGTGCCTTAAGGCCACGACGCTAATACATTAATCACTTACGACTACTTATCCTTAGACCACAGACCGACTTTGTTACCTTCGCTATCGGCAAATAAGGCGATATAACCACACTCACCGTCTTTTATCGGTGTGACTGGCAGGATAATCGTCACCTCTGCTGCGATCAGTTTATCCACTAAAGGTTGCAATTGTGCGCTGAAATGCAGATACACAGTGCTGCCTTGCATCGATGGTTGGCTCATGCTGCATTTGACTAGCCCTATGCTCGCCGCACTCGCATCTTCGGTGACTATGGTCGCATATTCCATGTCTTCCATATCGTCACGTTTAAACTCAACCCCAAAATGCTGCTGATAAAAGGCAACGGCACGGTTCATATCACTGACAGGAATTTCACCCCAAACTAACGGTGCAATAGATAACATTTTCACTTTCTCCTTGTTGAAAAATATCAATGATTCAAAATCTTATTTATAAAATTCAGAACTGAATCATTAACGGGCGACAACAAGAATAAAACAAGGCTACTGACAGCATGATGTCAGTAGCCTTTTAATAAAAGTGAATGTTGAGGGTTTTGGCCTAGTTAAAACGTTACTTTGGCAAACTGGCTTGATGTGCCTGAATAAAATCATCCATGGCTTTGCTCGCCCTCGCTTGGGCACTGGCTAAGGTATCTGTATCAACCATAGTTTCTACCACTTCGTAGTAGCACTTAATTTTAGGTTCTGTGCCAGATGGTCTGACGATCACCCGAGCCCCGCCCGCTAAGCAGTAAGTCAATACATCGCTCGGTGGTAAGTCGATTTTCTCAATATTTCCATCGGCAAAACGACGCTCAAGCGCCTTTAAATCATCGGTTGAGAGCACATCTAACTCACCAATCTTCAGCGGTGGATGCTCGCGCAAATAGGCGCCAATATTGGGCGTGTCAGGTTTTAGCGCAATGCTCACCTGCGCATTGAGATGGAAGCCATGCTCACGGTAAATTTGCTCGAGTCTGTCCCAAATCGTTTGCCCCTTCGCCACCAGCTCGGCAGTTAATTGGGCAAATGCCACCAGCGCCGACAAGCCATCTTTATCCCACACCATACTGCCCACCGTATAGCCAAGGGCTTCTTCATAGGCAAACAGGAATTGATCCTCAGGCGAAGTTTTTGCAATCCCTACATTCATCAGCCACTTAAAGCCGGTGAGCGTGGTAAAGCTTTGCGTGCCAAACCATTGAGCAATTTTAGATAACAGGCTCGATGACACTATCGTTGTGCCCGTAAGTCGTTGATTATCTTTGGCGTGAGATAACAAGTAATGCCCAAAGAGCACACCGACTTGATCGCCCGTCAGCATCTGATACTCGCCATCCTCTTTACGCACTGCAACCGCAAAACGGTCGGCATCGGGATCGTTAGCACAGGCGAGCATAGCGCCGTGTTTTTTCGCCTCGGCAATCACTAAATCCATCGCACCCTTTTCTTCAGGGTTTGGGAAGTTCACTGTCGGGAAATCCCCATCGGGTTCACGCTGGGAGGCAACCGAATACACTTGGGTGAAACCTGCATCTTTCAATACCGTTTCAGCCATTTCGGCACCCACACCGTGCATGGCGGTATAGGCTAAACTGACCTTTTCAGGAGCGGTATGGTTTTGCAGCACCTCAGCTTGCTGCACGCCATGACGATAGCTTTGGTAAAAATCGTCCTGCAGGATAATTAACTTACCTTGTGTTACCGCGTCATCATGCTCTAAAAACGGAATCGCTTGATTTGCGGCGCGCTCAATTTGCGCGGCAATGCCAGAGTCGTGGGGCGGAATAATCTGCGCGCCATTCTCCCAATAGACTTTATAGCCATTGTATTGCGGCGGGTTATGACTCGCGGTCACCACAATGCCCGCTGCCGCATTAAAATGTTTTACCCCAAAGGCCACCAACGGCGTTGGCGCTACTTTGGACGTTAAGCGTACCTTAATCCCCATAGCGGTGAGCACACTCGCTGCATCATGGGCAAAATTAAATGAATCGTGGCGGCCATCATAACCAATCACCACGCCGCGCTCGGCGGCATCTTTAATCTGATCAAGTAGATAAGCACCAAGACCAGCAGAGGTTTGGCGGATCACCAAACGGTTCATCCCCATAGGCCCAGCACCGACGACACCGCGTAATCCTGCGGTGCCAAATTCCAAGCGACCCGCAAAGCGCGCTGCGAGTTCAGCTTCATTGCCGCTATCAATTAGGGTTTGTAACTGGGCTTGAGTGCGAGGGTCAGGATCATTTTCAAGCCAATGGTTTACCTGTAACTGCAGATGGGTATTCATATCACGCCTCATTGAAAATCATTTGCAATCACCTTAGGAAAAAGCACGTAGAAGAACAAGCTAATTTGCATTAATTTCAAAATGAGCCATGGGTATTGCCATAAAAAACGCACTATCTAACAGGTCATGCCAGATAGTGCGTTGGTTTTAACAAACTGGTTTCAAAACGGATTTAGAGTTTAAAGATATTATCCTTCGTATCTCTGTCGATGAGCTTCACAAAGGGATCGACCCCCACATAACTGGGTTTTTCAGCCAAAGTGATCGTCAGCTTGTTTTCACCACTGACCAGCCTGTGCTTCTCAATCAATAACACCTGTTTGTCATCCTTTAGCTTATCGGGATCGGCACTAAAGGCACCTATATCGATGATGGCATCTAAAGGTTGTTCGGCTTCTTCACCTTTACCACTCGCGACTTTGCGACTGGCATAAATGCTCAAGTCAACTTGCGTCTTACCATCAGGCAGAGTGGTCATTACCGCATTGGTTAACCTGAGGTCGTAGAGTGTGATCTCATTAAAAGATTCATCGATAAAGCGAGCTTGCGCTTCATCCGTACCTTGCTCAAGGTAACTCACTAAATCCAATGTGGTTGGGAAAGGATCGTTACGATACTGATAACGCGCTAAGAATGCCTTCAAATTAGCGTTGAGTTTCTCTTCACCCAACACATCTTTAATCGCCATCATCACCACTGAGCCTTTCTGATAATGAATGTACTGCTGATTTTCACTGCGCAGCAAAGGCATTTCTTTTATGGATTCGGATGAACGGCCACGTAAATATCTATCTAATTCATATTTCAAGAATTTACGGATCATTTTATCGCCGTACTTTTTCTCCAACACCATCAGCGCCGAATACTGCGACAAGCTTTCGGATATCACAGCACTGCCCTGCACATTCGCAGCGCCCACTTGGTGTCCCCACCATTGATGTGCCACTTCATGGGCTGTGACGTAATACACAGGATCGATATTATCCTCATTGCGTAAATCAGTAATAAAACCAATACGCTCTGAGTAAGGCACTGTATTAGCAAAACTTTGTGCAAAACTACGGTACCCCGGAAACTCCATAATTCGCATTTGCTTATGCTGATAAGGCCCAAATGCTTGTGTGTAGTAATCGATAGAATCTTTAACGGACTCTATCATGCGCGCAACGTTCCAAGGATGCTCCGCATGGTAGTAAACCTCAACCGCAACACCATTGTGCTCAGTTTTTTCCACCTGATAACGGCCCGAAATAATCGCGTAGAAATTCACCATAGGGCTATCCATTGAATAATGGAAATACTCACGCCCATCCTGCTGCCACTGTTTTTGCAAATACCCTGGCGCTAATGCAATTTGATCTGCACTTGTCGAAATAGTGGCTTCAAACTGAATGAAATCACCATCGACGCCAAAGAAGTTTTGCGTGTAGTAACGGCTGTCTTCAAGCTTGTTCGCTCGAGCTTTTTCGGCTAAATCGCGCTTTTCGCGCTCGTGGCGATCCATCAGCTCATAGCCATCTTGATAACCAAAAAGGGGCAATAGTTCGAAGTTGTTGATGAAGGTCCCATTTTCAACCACTGACATATCAAAGCCAGCTTCAGCAATACCCACAGACTGACGTACTAATTGAATGTCCCCTTGCACCACCTGCCCAGGCTGCACAGGTGTCGAAAAGGTCAACCAAGCATTGCGATAGCGGCTATCTAACTCACCTAAGTTTGTATTCGGGATATTGATTTTTACCGTTTCGGCCTCAGTATGCTCGGGCCACTGCACTAACATCCTTTCGATTGGTTTATTTGACTTGTTTTGCCATTCGAATATCACCTTAGCAACAATTTTTCGCTCTTCAGGGAAAATATCAATATTTGCATTGACCTTAGTAGCCACTAAAATCGGCATGTTTTGGTATTGTTTGAAGGCCTTCTCATAATCAGCTTGCAGATCTGTGGTTTCATCTTGGGTTAAATAATGATTCAACACTTTTGTTTGGTAGAACAAATAACTGCCCATGCCAAAAAACACCACCAAAGCAACGCTTACAATGACTTTGCCACTAAAACCAAGCTGATAACTCAGTAATCCCATACGGGTTTTAAGGCTTTGCTGCGGTCCGCGATGGTACAAGCCATAACCTAAAACAAACAGGATAAGGCTAAAAGCCCCCCAGTAAATCATATAGAGTGCATGACTTAATAAGCCCCAACCGTAGCCGTTCATATCCGAGTAAATTAAGGTCGGTGATTGACCAAAGTTATATAAGCTATGGCCAAATCCCCAGCTTGCCATAACAAATGTCGTTAGATAATAAGCAACAAATAGTCCCATACCTGCGTACTTATTTGGGCTAAGCACTTGCAGGAAAAACGCCAGCACAGCGGTCATCAACAGCGGCAGGAGGTAATAAAATCCCAGTCGAATAAGGTACTGAGCAATCTCAAGATTGGCTTGACCTTTTATCAGTTGAAAAGCAATTGTGGTACACATAGCGAGCACATACAGCAAGGTCATCACTATGACCACAGACACTAACTTTGAGCCCCAAAAGCTTAAGTTTGATACAGGAACGCTATCGACGATATCTCCCATTCCTGAACTGCGTTCACGCCAGACGATTTCTGCGCTGTAATAAATCAGCACTATCACCATCAATAGCCCCGTCGCGCCGGCAATGTTATTCACCATATCTTGGGTTAATGGCCAATTAGATGTGCCGTACCAACCAAAATCATCGAACATGGGGCCGACTAAATTGAAAATAGTCAGCACACCTAACACCACAAATGGCGCGGTAAATAGTACTTGCCGTACTTCAAATTTAACCCGCGTCCAAAATTGCTGACGACCATTAGGCTCAGTTGCCATAGCCAATTGTGCCAAAGGTACTAAGCTGGGAACTTTTCCTGCTTTATCGGATTTTTTCTCACGTTTCTTAGTCAAACTCGGCTGACGGAAAATCCCTGAAACGGCCAGTAATACACAGGCAATTCCAAACCATATCGCCCGGTTTTGCAGTACGAGTCCTGAGAATTCAATTAACTGGCTATTCTTCTCGCTAATGGTCCAGTAACGGGTCACTTCGGCAAAGGTGCGCAGCGCAAAGGGATCAAGCAAAGCAGCAATAGTACGATATTGTGGCTGACTCGCCATTTCGCCCGTCAAGGTATAAAGCACCAACATGGCTACAGCGGTCAGATAGAGCGCCATTAAGGAACGAAAATGACTTGCCATCGCATAGAATAGAGTCGAGATCAGCAGCAAAGTCGGCATGGCGAGTAAAAAATACGGCACAAGATAATTCGATAACGCAAAAGGTCCAAAACGGCTAGCATCGACCCATGGCATAAAAGAGCCGAGCATTAACCCTATGGGGATAAAGGCAAATACCATCATCACCACAACAAAACTGCCGAGAAATCGACCAAATTGGTATGCAAATGGTGATAGGGGTTTGCTATAAATCAGCTCTTCCATCAAATGCTGATGATTGCGGATAGCCGTGCTACCCACAAAATTCACCACGGCAAACATGGAAATGAGTCCCATGATCAACATGGTTTGAGTAATCCCAAATGGGCTGTTTTTCATCACCTCACCGCCGCTACCAATTTGAATATTGTTAGAGACGACTGATAGAAAACTCATTAAAAACAATAGAAAAGAAACAACATAAAAGGATGGCTGACGCAAATAATAACGCCACTCAAACCTAAGCATTGATAACAACATATTGATATCTCCTTAGGCAGCCTGACGGCGGTGACTGAGTAAAGTCGAAAAATACAGATCTTCAAGCCCAGCAGTCGCAGGGGTAAATCCTTCAGGACAAGTTTCAGCCATCACATTCAGTACTGTGCGTCCCGCTAATAAACGCTTAGAAATCACAGGTAATTGCGCTTCAAGCTCCTGCGCCTGTGCTTGACTCACAGTCTTAGTCCAAATTTTTTCCGTTAATTCACCCACCAATTGATGTGGATTGCCTTGAAGCAGAATTTTACCCGATGCCAAAACCGCCATATTAGCGCAGAGTTCAGACACATCTTCGACAATGTGAGTCGAGAGGATTACCACTTTTTCCTCGCCTAAACTCACCAGCAAGTTATGGAAACGGTTACGTTCTTCGGGATCGAGACCCGCAGTCGGCTCATCCACAATCAATAACTTAGGATCACCAAGCAAGGCCTGAGCAATACCAAAGCGCTGACGCATACCGCCAGAGAAACCACTCACGGCTTTATTTTTATGCTGATAAAGATTGGTGTGCGCCAACAATCCTTCAACCGCTTCTTTACGCAGCTTGCTCTGATTAATGCCCTTAAGAATGGCTAAATGATCTAACAGGTCATAGGCGCTAATACGCGGATAAACATTAAAGTCCTGAGGTAAATAACCTAAGGTTTTACGCAGCGCTTGAGGGTCGGCTAATACATCAATACCGTCAAACACTATGCTACCACTATCGGCACTTTGCAGGGCGGCAATGGTACGCATGAGTGATGACTTGCCCGCGCCATTGGGTCCGAGTAAACCAAACATCCCTTTGGAAATCGTTAAATCAACACCATCGAGTGCTTTAACACCGTTATCATAGGTTTTAGTGAGATTAGAAATAGTCAGCATGCTTCCCTCTTGCGTCTGTGAGTTCAAAATACCGACAAACTATCACATAAAATTAACCTTTACAGTAGTTATCAAGATATTCATGTACTTACAGAATGCTAGCCAGCAAAACAAACTACATATTCTTAATCCCTAAAATAGCAAAAGGGACTCTATTTGAGTCCCTTGCTATTGAAATACAATATAAAAGTAAAAATATGCCACGAATTAAAATATGGCGTACTAAATACAATTTAGTTACATAAACGCCAACATTAGCGCGAGGGTAAAGTGCCATCAAATACACGTACTTTGATATTCTTTTTCAGGTTATCTTGGTCTTGTTGCCATTCTTGCCACTGGGTGAGACTAATACTAAGCTGCAATGAAAAATCAGTAGAAATCCACTGTTTTTGCCCTTGAGTATATTTAGGTGCAGGGACTATGTTACTGGGTCCAACGAAGGACGCAGAACACATAAAGGTTTTGAAATACACTTGGTCAATTGATAAATCGAGGGCGCTGGGCGATGTTAAACATTGACCACTGCCCGGCTCTTGATACGAGGCAAATTGGTACAGGATTGCCGGTGTATTATTGGTACTATCAGGAACTGAAGCAGTTTGATGGCAAGATAAACAGCTACTTAATGCATTATCCGCAGGGCCATTTAAACGCCCATTACACCCTAAGTGTCCCGCATTGGTGTGCTCATTCAAACGGCCAACGACCTCTTGAAATACCGCGCTATCCTTAAGCCCTGTGATTGGGTTTTGAGGGAATGCTGCCGCTCCCACTGTTGCTGGCGGCGTGTCATTCCCCCACATTAATCCCAGAGGTGAGATACGATCCCAAGGATTTTTCTCTTTCGCTTTAAACTGACCATCGGCGACAAAAGTGCCATAGGCCCAGCCCACGGGTGAACGGCTGTCGCGCACTGCAATATCAAACTGCAACAAGTACACATCGGCGACAGAGCGCGGGCATTGCTCTGTTTCCTGTTGGAAACTACAGGCACTGCCATCGGCGTTTTTACATACACAGAAATCACTGGCACTGATATTGGCTTGCCAAACAGGTACATTTTCAAGGAAAGGATAGTTATTAGGCGTTGCGGTAGTGAACAGTAACTTGCCAATCACACTGCCTTCATTAAATGCAAAATTTTGCTGGGGCATCACAGGTGATGGTGCCCCCGTCCATACCTTGCCAATGCTGTTTGCCGCCTGAGGATTATAAAAACCCACCGCCCACATAGTGGTTTTAAGGGAGCCTTGGCCTTTTATCTCCATAGTAACGGGGGCTTCTCGGGTCAAGCCATGGATAAATTCCCGCCCACTCATGGGATCATAGGTCTGATAGGGAATATGGTACCAAGAGCGCACCTTGTTGTTACACAGATCCCAGTCTTTACTGACATCGCCTTTGTCGATGTTTCCCTCTTGGATGTACTTCATCACAGCCCAGAGGTATTGCTCAGCTTGGGTATTTTTATCACTTTCACTCAGATTTTTATCGAAGGGATTGAATTTAAGCCAAGGTGCAGCGCTATCTGGTTTAGCACTCGAATAAGCATCACTGAGGCTAAAAATAGGCCCCTTCCAGCCAGAATAAGCTTGGTTGATAATGACTTGATTGTCCCACATACCTGTTTTTGTAAAAGCAGGATCTTGGAAGTAACTTGGATAGGCTCCAGTACAGGTTGAATTTGCGTTAGATCTAGTGTTGGGCGATTGCTTATCTGCAGCTTTTGCGTTGACTGTGGTCAATGAACAAACGGTGAGCAGAAGTATGGCGGTAATGTTGAGTTTCATAATATCGTCCTTGAAGAGTATTAGTCCTAAAAACTCCCTTTGTGAGCCCAAAACTAACAACGGCTCGAATTAAGCATAGACTAATTTTTAACATCTTCTGTAAAGCTTAACGATTCACATATTAAGGATATAAAAAAGGCCGTTTAGTATGACTAAACGGCCGAAACATATTACTTATTGGACTAGCCGTCCAAGCTATTTCTCAACTTCTTGCCCACGCGTCTTCCACAGCGAATACAAGACACCTAAGACTAACAGACCAAAAGTCACACCAAGGGACACTGCTGTTGGGATAGTAAAGTCCACTATTCCCTCGTGATTGAAATACACTAAACCCACTTTCACCCCAATAAATACTAATACCACTGACAGCGCATATTTAAGGTATTCAAAACGGTGCACCATAGCAGCCAACGCAAAATACAAAGCACGTAGCCCCAGAATCGCGAAGATATTCGAGGTATAAACGATGAAAGGATCTTGGGTAATCGCAAAAATAGCTGGAATACTGTCGACTGCAAACACCAAATCCGCGGTTTCCACTAAGATCAACGCCAAGAATAACGGCGTCGCCCACCATCCTTTTATTAACTGATGATCTTCGCCACGTACCCAGAATTTTTCTTTATGCAGCGTTGGTGTAAAACGCATCTTAGTGCGTAACCATTTATAAAACTTATTGTCTTGGATATCACCGTGCTCATCGTTTGAGAAGAGCATTTTCACGCCAGTGAAAATCAAGAAGAGTCCAAATAACACAAGTACACCTTGATACTGGGCAACAAGCACAGCACCAAGACCGATCATAATGGCGCGCAACACTATTACGCCCATAATGCCCCAGAAGAGCACTCTGTGTTGGTATAAACGTGGGATACCTAAGCTACTGAAGATTAACGCGATAACAAATACGTTATCCATAGACAGTGATTTTTCAATCAGATAGCCCGTTAGGTATTCCATACCGGCGGTTGAACCCTTGTACCACCAGAGCCAGGCCCCAAACAATAAGCCCATACAGATATAAAAGGCTGAAAGCTTTAAACTTTCAGCCACGGTAATTTCATGCTGATCCTTGTGCAATACGCCAAGGTCAAAGGCTAATAACGCCAGCACAAAACCGAAAAACATTAACCAAACCCAAAGCGGGTAACCCACAAATAGGGTGGTAAAAAACTCCATAAGTCTCCTTAGTAACACATAACGACTGATCTAAATCAGTAAAGTTGAGCAGATAGACATTGACTCATTGTAGAAATATAAACTGTGAAATCTTATATGAAAAATGCAACTATCAAGATTAAAATTCTTTTACAATCAATATAATTATGGTGCTTATTTATACTTATGCCTCGAATAAGTTCACTTCTCAATCACAGCGCTTCCCTGAGAAAATCATCTAACCCACCCATTCGTGACATTCCTTTAGATAGCAGCCTCGAACAAGCGCGTAGATGCTCTACCAATAATGCAAAATTGCTATCAATCATAAAACTTACACTATCCATTAAACGACGAACTACAGCTAAATCAAGGCTAAAGCCGCTAAGATAAAACTGCCACAGTTGAATTATGGCCACTATTTAGCACTCATTTCTTAACTGAAAATGAATTAATTTAACCGCTTAGTATTGCTATAGCGAGCCTTAAAGAACGGCTAAAAATGTTAGTTATACAAAATATTCATCACTTTCAAGACCCTTGGCTGTTCCATATCATCCGAGTGTGATTAACTGCTGCAACAGTGCCGTCTTTTAGTGATCAAAAGCGCCGCGATAATCACAAATAATGAAAAATAATTAATAAAATTCATTACGATAAAATGAATCATTAGCTGCTCGGCGCATAAAGTGCCAGCAATGGGAGTCTTAAGTGTCAATAGAACAAAACCCGTCGCTCGCAATGCAGGGCCCACAAGGCTCGCCCCCAGCTGAAATGCTATTTGGGCATCCTAAGGGCTTATTTGTCTGCTTTTTTACCGAAATGTGGGAACGCTTCTCTTTCTACGGTATGAAAGCATTACTGTTTCTTTACCTGATTAAATATCATCTATTTACTGATGAATTTGGTTACAACGTGATTGGTGCTTACGGTGCCTTAGTGTATGCCATGCCCGTAGTGGGTGGCTTATTGGCCGACCGCTATATCGGCATGCGCAAAGCGGTGATCTTTGGCGGTGTTTTATTGGTGCTCGGCCACTTAGGTATGGCCTTTGAAGGCCATCAAGCGGTTATCGTTGCAGGTGAAGTTCAACGGGATGAACAAGCGCTGCAAGTATTCTATTTATCCCTTGCCTTAATCATTGTCGGAGTGGGCTTTTTAAAACCCAATATTTCCACCATAGTCGGTCAGCTTTATCCTAAATCATCCGCTAAGCGAGATTCTGGTTTTACCATTTTCTACGCGGGCATCAACTTAGGCGCCACCTTAGCCCCGCTAATTTGCGCTTATTTAGGTGAAACCTATGGCTGGAAATACGGTTTTGGTTTGGCAGGTTTGGGGATGTTAGCGGGTTTGTTGGTGTTTATTCGTGGCAAGAAACATCTGCAAGGCTTCGCCGAACCCAGAGATCCTGCGCGGATTTTAAAGAAAACCGCCGGCATAACGACAGAACAATGGATTTACTTAAGCGCAATTGGCAGCGTAATCATAGTCTGGGGGTTGATTCAAACCCACTCCCTCGTACTTTCGATTAGCAGTTTATTACCCGCTGTGAGCCCAGTGATTTGGTTCTTGCACTCAGTATCACTAGTGCTTGCCCTTGGTATTGGCTGGTTCATGGTGAAACATTGTAATCCGATTGAACGTCAACAGATGTCGGCTTTGCTGCTTTTCATCGTTGCGGGTTTGGTCTTCTTTGGCTTATATGAGCAGACCTATGGCTCTTGGGTAGCATTTTCGGACCGTGTGATGGACCGTAACATGCTAGGCCTCGAATGGAGTGCGGGACAGCTAACCTTCCTCGGTGCCTTCTTTGTGATCAGTTTGTCGCCTATCTTCGCTTGGCTGTGGCCAGCCCTCGCCCGTAAAAATTGCGACCTAAGCAAACCAGTTAAAACCGCACTCGGTATTTTGTTCGCGGGTTTATCCTTTATGGTGCTTGTGCTCGGGATCCAGATGCCGCTAAGCAGTGGCTTAGTGAGTATTTGGTTCTTAGTCGCGGCTTATTTTGTATTAGAAATCGGGGAGTTATTGCTGTCGCCCATAGGCTTATCTGCCGTGACTCAGCTTTCGGTAAAACGCGTAGTCAGCCTGATGATGGGTGCTTGGTTCCTCGGCACTTCATACTCTGAAATCTTAGCCGCCGAATTAAACAAGCTCGCCGCGATTGATACCCAAGGCGGCGTGATAAGTGACGTACCGAGTGCGATGGCGCTATACGAGCAACTGTTTATCTTCTCGGCGCAAATTGGCGTGGTGATGGCATTAGTCTTCTTTGCCCTTGCGCCATTAATGAAAAAAATGATGCACGAGAAAATGGCAACTAACTCAGTTTAAGCATACAAACAGAAAGTCAGTTGGCTTACTCTCGCCCTCTGAGGCGACGGTAAGCCAAGACAATAAGATGTAAAGCCAATAACCCCGTAAAAGCGGTGCAGAAAAACAGTAAGGCAATCGAGTTTACATCCCTAGGCGCATCATAATAAAGCCACCACCACAGCGGCCAACCGATAGCCGACAAAGCCGTAAGCTGCCACATACATCGTTTGCAGCGACCAATCTTTTGCCTGAAAATTGACGTTTTACAATCACCGCAACTCATAAACCCCCAATACCATGATGGCAGTATATCTAAAACTAAAGCGACACTTTAAGCCTTGCCATCCCTTGATTAATAGAGACGAGCGCACGATAACCTAAATCTCGTTTAGCTGCGCTGATATCAAAATAATGGCTGCAGGATAACTGCCGTGCGACAAAACGCGTCATCATGGGCTCTTCTTGCTTCTTTAGGAGGTAATGTACACTTTCCAATACTGCGCCTGCTACATAGGCGACAGATTGAGGCACACGCTTAGTCACTGGCGGTAAAGCATCGCAGGCCAATATCAGATTGATCATCTCGGCCATAGTGATGGGTTCATCATTACTCAGAAAATAAGCTTTCCCTTGACACTTAGGCTTTGCTTGGCACAGTTCTAGCGCGGCCAGCACATGGGCATAGGCGGCGTTGTCTATGTAGATGGTATCGACCAGCTTATCTTCGCGGCCAACCAGTTTAAGCTTACCTAAACGCCCGCGCGACAATACCCGTGGCACTAGATGGGGATCGCCAGGCCCCCATATCAGATGCGGCCTGAGTGCGACGGTTTTTAACGCATAGGATGCAGTGGCTTGAGTCGTCACTTGGCTAGATACTTGGGTCACATCAGGATTTTCAAGTGGCATGTCACCCACTTGATTGGCATCGAGCATCATCTTTTCAGCGATGGCTTTAGAGTGGGCATAATGATTCAGGAATCTTGTAGCATAGGGAGTAGACTCATCAATACCCGATTCATCCTGCCCTGCAAAGGTCACACTCGGGGTACTGGTATAAACTAACTTATCTATTTTTAATGCCTTACAAGCGGCAATCACATTGGCAGCGCCCTTCACATTCGGACAAAAATAGCTGTCTCTGTCCCCCCAAACACCCGCTTTAGACGCCACATGGAATACGATATCGCAGCCTTGCATCGCCTGTTGCAGCAGATCTTTATTGACTAAATCCCCTTGCAGCATGACTACGCCCAGCGCTTCAAGTTCGGGATAATGCCCACGCGCAAAACCTGTGACCTTAATGCCCGCGGCTAACAATCTCAGACAAATCGCTTTACCTAAAAATCCCCCCGCCCCCGTGACAAAGGCGTGTTGCACCTTAAGCGCGAGCTGCGCCAGTGCCGTTTGTTCAGCCGCATCAAATTGGGCAAGCGTCGTGCTCTTGATTGGGTCTTTCGTCATTAAGGGTATCCATTTCAGCACATTTACATGAACTTAAAGTCGGTGTAATAAGTTTAAAATAAGCACAAGGGCTTAAAAATAAGCGAGTTTGTTCAAATGAACACAGAATATAACGTAAAAAATGCAGGAAAAAGCCGTGGAGTTTTAAATCAACCTTTCGTTTGTGATTGTGCCCAAACGGCTAATTTTTCTCTAAAAATCTTGGCATTATGCCGCACATCCACAGGGAAATCAGGATGGATAAGAAACCGCCTTATGCCCTGAGTCTGCGTAAATTGCTCGGCGATGGCGATCAAATCTTGGTACAACTGCTGACTCTTATTGCACACCAATGACTGGTCGAGTTCGATACAAATTAACGGCTCTATCTCGTTCGCCACTTTCACTCCCACTAAAGCGGAGCGCTTCACATTGGGATGCGTATTAAAAATGCGCTCGCAGGGAATGGAATAATAACGTTTAGCAAACAATCCGTTAAGGGTAGCGTCTACTCTGTGGGCCTTACGACCACACATCCACAGAAGACCTTGATCATCAAGATACCCCAAATCGCCCATGCGGTGTCTAACGGTATCGGTTGCCGAGTCCCAAATCTTGGCCGCCGCAGTCGCGCGTTTGCCTTGGCTTTCGTTTTGGCTAGCGTGCTGACTATTGTTTAGATAATAGGACTGACTCACCATAGGCCCCTGCACGACTATCTCGCCGATTTCACCGTTATTCAGCTGTAAGGCATCATCCCACTCGGGAATAACCTCTTCGCTGATAGCAATAATGCGAATCGTCACGCCATCGATAGCGCGACCGACACAGATACCACCGCCGTTATCTGTGATGTCAGTCGTGGCAAATAACGCATCGCTGGCAATCATACTAATAGGCAAAGATTCGGTTGCGCCGTAGGAATTTAAAATCGGCACACCTTGGCTCAGCATCTTACTAAAACGGGCGATGGAGGCAATGGTGGCTGGCGCACCCGCGGAAATCACCCGCTGTACGCTGGGCAGTTTATGCTGTTTTTGTTCACCTGCGCGGCCTAAACGTTCGAGCAAAGCAGGATTAACAAAAATATTACTGCATTGATATTTCTCAATCGCGGCAAATAGAAATTCAGGATTAGCAGTAATAGGTTTGCTGGCATCCATTTCTGGAACGATAGACGCCATGCCAAGTGCGGGGCCAAAGAGTGAAAACAGCGGAAAAGTGGCTAAATCGCGCTCGCCATGGCAAATGCCATAATCGTTTTTTAACGCTTGAATTTGTGCCTCAAACATACCATGGCTATACACCACCCCCTTAGGCGTGCCAGTACTGCCACTGGTAAATAAAATCGCCGCTATCTCATCAGATTTAAGCATCACCATGGGATATTCAGACTTTGGAGCAGAAGATTGCACTGAGGTGCTTTGCAGCAGAGTGGATAAACTTATCGCACCAGTACCGATACGGATTAACTTTGCCGCTAAGCCTGTTTTGCCGTCATCAACATTGAGTAATGACTTAATACTACCTTTACCCCAACCAAATAGACGTCTAGCAATATGAGCCTTGGGAATACCAATAAAGGCATCGGGCGCGGCTTCAGCAAAACACTGTTTAAGATTGCGGATCCCCATGCCGGGATCAACTAGGATAGGAATAACCCCCGCTTTAAACAGCGCAAAAGTAAGTGCAAAAAAATCCAAACTCGGCGTGACCATAAGCACAGCCTTCATGCCGCGCTCGATGCCATGGGCGTTAAGCGCAAAGGCGATTGCATCGCTTTGTCTATCCAGATTAAGAAAATCCAACTCGCTGTAACGCAAATTCGCCACAGAAGCGCCCTGAGCGCTTTGCACTGCTACCGCAAGATGATGGGGAATGGCATGGGCGGCTTGCTTGAGATGACGACAAATATTGGCATCATTGATTGTTGCTGACGCAGAAGTGCCACTTAAAAGTGACTTTTCCAACTGCGTCACTAAAGGAGCAACTTCAGTCTCAAGCAAGGTCGACATTAACCTGCGGCCTGTTCGGACTGCGCCGCTTCTACGTGGTCGTCAGCCATAAAGCCTTTGATATGGGCAATCACTTCATCGCTGGCATCTTCCAAAATGTAGTGACCACAATCGGCAAACTCATGCACGGTCGCATGGGGCATGTGCTGACGCCATTTAGCTAAAAAGTGCTTATCGAACACAAAGTCCTTGAGACCCCAGCAGATCAGGGTCGGCACTTTGGCAAACTGCGGTAAACTCGCAGCAATATCAGAGACTAATTGATAATTTCTATCGCCTTCACGCAGCGGAATATCCTGCACAAAACGCAGCGTCGAAATGCGATTGGCCCAAGAGTTAAACGGCGCGACATACGCCTCGCGAATGTATTTCGACATCGGCTGACGCTTAACTCCCACATAGGAAGCAATAGACGAAAAGGCATTGAAACCGCGTACCAACACTGTGCCTAACAGGGTATTACGACAAATCCGCAGCGGCCAAGGGAATGGTTTAGTCTCGGGCAAATGGAAAGCACCCGTGTTCAATATCACTAGGTGTTTAATGCGATCAGGATAACGCGCCGCATAACCCATACCTATCATGCCGCCCCAATCGTGTACAACTAAGGTAATGTTTTCTTTCACATTCAGGCTATCGAGCAGGGCTTCGAGATCGTCGATACGATTCTTAAGGGTATAGTCATAACCGCTATCGTCTGGCTTATCAGACAGGCCACAGCCGATATGATCCGGCACTATGCATTGGTGAGTGTCTTTTAAGGCGCTAACAAGATTACGGTAGTAAAACGACCAGCTAGGATTACCGTGAACCATCACCACAGGTTCGCCTTGGCCCTCGTTGATATAATGTAGCTTGTTGCCATTACGGCTAAGAAAATGACGTTTAAAAGGCAACAGAGTGTCTAACATGACGCTTCCTATCTTGATTCTTTATGAGAGCGAATAACGGGTTATGTACAGCTGGCTTAGCTTATCGACTGAACTAAAGACTAAGCTATCAACTGAATCATGGACTTACTGGGTTGACTCGAATGTATTCTAGCCATCAAGCAAAGGCGTGAAAAGGTGCAATGCACCCTACCACTTAATACCTAACATCATGCAATTCAATCCACTGCCTATGCCTAAAAAGCTCACTTGATCGCCCGCTTGTAAAAAGCCTTGATCGTGCGCCATCGCAGCGGTCACAGGTAACGACACTGTGCCCATATTGCCCAGCAGCTGATACGTTGGAAATTCTTTCTCAGGGGGAATATTTAACGCGCTAAGCACTTGCTTACGGTTTGAGGCGCCCACTTGATGGCAAATCACTTTGTCCACTTGCTCAACCAGCCAATTACGCTGCTCAAGGAAATGCTCCCAAGTGTGCTTCGCCAATTCAACACCTTCTTTAAGCAAGGTAACGGCATCGGTACGCATAAACTCACGGTACAGATTGTGCCCCACTTCCTGCAGACCCCATTGACACAACTGGTGATGCTCAGGCGCCGATAAGTGCGATGCACCCAGCAATTGATGCTGGCGCACATTTGTCAGCGGCAAGCTGCCATCAGTAAGGATCACCGCCACTGCACCAGAGCCACCGGTTAAGGTCGCCAGTGACTGGGCAAAATTCTGCATGGTCGGATCGGCCAACATGTTATCGATAGTGACATCGACAATATCCCGCGCCGACTCACAGGACACCACCATACCCGCCTTGATTTGACCCAACTCAATACGGTTCGCGATATCTAAAATACCCGATAACACCCCAAGGCAAGCGTTGCTGATATCGTAAATCGCGGTGTCTTTTGACACCCCCAATTCGGCAGCAATACGACACGCGGTCGCGGGCTCATGTTGATCGCGGCAAACGCCGGTATAGACAACCGCACCTAAATCGGCAACATCAATCCCAGTTTCAACCATGGCTTTACGGGCAGCTTTAATCGCACCGTCGGACAATTGATGTCCTTTTGGCCACCAGCGGCGTTCGGTAATCCCAGTCAATGCGGCAAGCTGTCCCATAGGAATACGGAACTTTTGATACAAAGGAGCAAGACGAGACTCTAGCTCACTACTGGAAACCACAACAGGCGCCAGTTCATAGGCCAGGCTATTAATAAATACGCGGGAATATTTCATGAAACTGTTTTATTCGCTCACTAGAATGACTGACCAGCAGGTCAGCTTTCAGTTGTTATTCGTCATTAATGCGACATTTGAACAAGAAAAGCCCGATGATTCAATAAAAAACCATCTTGAGTGTAAGACTTGTCTCACAGCGCAGGTTCCAAACACGACGGCCCTGAATTCACTATCACTAAACTTAAATGCGCTAATATAGAAATAATTCATAAAAAACATCACAGTACAGCATATTTTTAGACGCGCAAAATTATACCGCCATTTTTTGCGCTAAAATCAGCGTATTTCTTGGTGTGACGCTGTTTGCACAAAATTCACCCACGCAAACACCATATCCTTGTTCCTGCAAAAAACAAGCGCGATCTAAGATTAACCACTGCTCCAGTGCGCTGCGGAATAAATGCGCGACTAAATCAATACGGCGAGTTAATTGTTGTCTTTGTCGCCCAACGTCAAGCCAAGCTTCAAAATCCCTATTTTTGGCTAAATTAACTGCCTTCGTCTCGGCCGCCCACAGGCAAAAATCCGTAAAACTGCCGCTCAACTGGCTCTGTTTTAACGAGGGTAAAGGCAAATATTCGTCGATTTGTCGACATTCACGTTGCAGTGCATCAAAGCCTAAGCGCCACGCGATTTCTTGATGGCGTAGCGCCTGCTGTTTGGGATTAGCGATCACACTCAGCTGCAGCGGTAACTGTAAATCATGGCGACTGAGCTTTAGGCTGCTCTGCTGAGCAAGATTGGATAACGGCTGATAATGGCTCGCTTGAATTAAATGATAGCAACAGGGAGAAATAGCCAATGCCTGCGTGCCCGCCTCGGCCGCCAGCGTTAACAGCCGAACATGCAAATCTCCGCAGGCATGCAAAGCAACTGCTTGCTGCTGTGCAGTTAAGGGATTGGCATTTGAGGCATGTTCAGCTTGTGCTTCAACTGTAGTTGTAGATGTGTTTGTCACAGCATGTTCTGCACCAATAGCAAAGGCATCGGCGCAAATAAAAGTCTGCGATAACTGCCACTTATCGGCAAAGGCCTGCCCTGCTTCACACAGCGGCGCCTGCCACTCTAAGCTCACCACATCAGCGCCGCGAGCTTTAGCAATCAAGCGGCCCAAATGCCCTTTACCCGCACACCATTCCAATACGGGTAAATTAAGCTGGGGTAAATGCTGTACAAAGGCGGTAATTTGCTGCCATTTTCGGCCTTTAATGTGAGCACTAAAGTGCGCCTCATCATCAAAAGACAAACCACGGTCCTGCGCTGTATCTACCTTTGTGGTATCGGTAATTGCAATATCAGCAATGGCAGTGGTGAGCAATGACAAGTCCCAATCTTGGCCTAATGCCCTAAGATCGCGGTTTAATGCCGGTGACAGTGCCTTGACCAGCAAAGATTGCTCGGCATCAAGTCCATCAAGCTCATCATCAGCCAGCGCCCACACAGCTTCGGCCAACTGCGGAAAATCCTGTGCCCAAGGTAAAGCGTTCACTTCAAATGCACGCACTTGCCACAGGGCAGCACTCTTTTCAAGCAACTGATTAAGCTTGCTAAATTGCTGTGAGTAAGTGAGTTGTCGCTGCAGGTTATCTTGGTTCACGTCATGCCCAGTGTAAAAAATACTTGTCTCGTATTAGGCTGAGCAAATCTGCCCTACGGATGACTTTATGCGAAAAAATGTTAGTATCGCGCCCGTTAAAAGCACTCAACCTGACTGTTAACTGCAAACCGCGGTCAGCAATACACTGAAGAGGACACCTATGCTTTCACCTTGCGTCGCACGCTGCGGTTTAAATGACGAAGACTACTGCATGGGCTGCTTTCGACATATCGATGAAATCGTCAGTTGGCGCACGAGTAGCGAAGCGCAACAGGCGGCCATTTGTCAGCAACTCCCCGCCCGCAAAGCCTTATTTGAAGGCAGTGAAAACCAGCATATTTTAAGTCGTGATAAATGGTTAGCTGCCGAGGCGCGTTTAACCGACAAGGACTAAACCCATCCGCTAACGCCACCCTCTGCGCAAGCTCATCCTGCTAACAGCCTACAAGACTATTTTTTCAGCATTGATTTCAAGTCAGCAAAGGGATTGTAGGTCGCCGCCGCTTGCTTGGTTTCTGTGGTGCTACCGTAGCGGATCAATTCTTCAAAGCGAGAATGTTCGTTGTCATGGCAATAAAGACATAATAATTCCCAGTTTGAACCGTCTGACGGGTTGTTATCGTGGTTATGATCCCTATGATGCACAGTCAGTTCACTTAAGTTTTTTGGGGTAAATTCGCGGGTACAGCGGCCACACACCCAAGGATAGAGTTTTAACGCTTGTTCACGGTAACCGCTCTCACGCTTAGCTTTGTACTCCCGCGCATCGGCTAATACTTTATCTAACTTACTCTGGCCTGGCACTGATGACATAGTGTAATCCCTAAAACAAACCCTAAAAAAATTGCCCCAAGGATAATCCGAGTTATCACTTGGGGCAATATCTCCCGCACTTTGCGGGTTAATGGTGCGCGATTTGTAGACGTAAATGGTTAAGCCGACCTAGGTTACTGGCTTAGCTAACTTAGCTTACGTTACTTAGCTTACGTGGGCATGATCGGCATTCGACAGATGCAAATAATGTAAGTATTTTTCATACTGAGTCACCACATCCGCGAGGATTTGCTCTTCGGTATAACCCATCACATCGTAATGCTGACCACCTTGTTCAAGGTACACTTCGGCGCGGTAATACAAGGTATTGCCCTGCTCGATTTCAGTCCCTATTGGGTTAGTGATGTCAAAACAACGCGTTCGTACACCGTAAACAAAGGGCAAATTCACCTCATTGCTGATCACTAATCGCACGCGACCATCTAAATATTCAAGATCGGCCACTATGCCTTTAGCCATAAAGTGTTGGCACACTTTAGACAAAGCGGGCGTAGCCACATTATTCAAGAACACTTGCGCTTCTTCATGGGTAGGATGCGAGACTAAAACCCCAATACGCTCTTCCCAGCTCATGTTGGTTTTGGCGTACTGCACACTGGTATTGTGTAACTGCACGCTATTAATCTTAAGCCAATCATTTTTCAGGGCTTTAAATAGGCCCAGACACATGAATAGCATCACCACTAAGAACGGCATAGCACTGGCGATAGCCGCCGTTTGCAGCGCCTGTAACCCACCCGCTAACAACAATACCGAAGCAACGACCCCTTGCAACAGGGCCCAAAAGATCCTCTGCCATACGGGGGCATTGTTATCACCACCCGAGGTTAGATTATCAATCACTAAGGATCCCGAATCCGACGAGGTCACAAAGAAAGTGACAACTAAACAAATCGCAATCCCAGAAAGTAACGTAGGAAACGGCATGTGCTCGAAAAACACAAACAAGGCCACTGACACATCGGTATTCACCGCCTCGGCAAGATAGGTCGCGCCGTGATTCATAATCGAATCAATCGCCGTATTACCAAATACCGTCATCCACAGAAAGGTCAACGCCGATGGCACAAATAACACACCAATCAAAAACTCACGGATGGTACGGCCGCGGCTTACACGTGCAATAAAGGTACCGACAAAAGGAGACCAGGAAATCCACCAGCCCCAATAGAGCAAGGTCCAGCCTCCGAGCCAATCTTCCTTATGTTCATAAGCGTACAAGTTAAAGGTTTTACCCACTAAATCACTTAAGTAACTACCGGTATTCTGCACAAAAGCCTGCAACAGCATAACCGTAGGGCCAAGGATCAAGACGATAAGCAATAAAATAATCGCGAGACCCAGATTAAGTTCGCTTAAGCGTTTCACGCCTTTATCGAGACCAGAAAATACCGACAGGGTCGCGAGCAAGGTAATGCCGATGATCAAGCACACCTGCACCACAGCATTATTAGGTAAACCTTCAAATAGATAACTCAACCCAGAATTGACCTGCAATACCCCAAAGCCCAGTGATGTCGCCACCCCAAACATAGTGCCAAGCACAGCAAAGGTATCCACTGTATGGCCAATAGGACCATAGATGCGTTCACCAATTAAGGGATAAAGCGCACTTCGCGGCAATAACGGTAACTTATGTCGATAAGAGAAATAGGCCAGACTCAATGCCACCACAGCGTAAATCGCCCAAGCATGCAGTCCCCAATGGAAGAAAGTGATCTTCATTGCCTCTTTTGCGGCAATAAGACTCTCAGGGGTTGCATCCGGCGGCGCCAGATAGTGCATCACAGGTTCAGCGACCCCAAAAAACATCAAACCTATGCCCATACCCGCCGAAAACAACATGGCGATCCAGCTTTTATAGCTGTAGTCAGGCACTGAATGATCTGGTCCTAGTTTGATATCGCCGAAGCGACTAACCATGACAAATATGATAAAAATCAGGAAAAACGCCACACTTAGAATGTAAAGCCAGCCGGCTTTCATTTCTATCCATGACTGCATTGATCTAAAAAAGGTGTTTGCCTCTGTGGGCCATACTGCGCAAATCATCACCATCAAGATGATGAAAAAGACCGACGAATAAAATACCGGCGGATTAATACTAGACTTGATTGACATTGACTCTCCCTATTTCTAGCGGGTTCACACTCCAAATATCTCAACATACCAACGGCGAGATAGGACAAAACTTATACTTAAAATTTGGTTAATACTGCGTGGCTCATCTATGACCAGTATGGGGGAAATCCCAAAGATCATGGCAATGACTCGCTATGGCTAAACGCGACAGGATCTGAACAACGGGATTAACAACACTCGACTTTTTTAAGCCAATGATTGATGGATAAACAGAATTAACACCACTAAGGCAGCTAATACCCACCTTTAGCATAAAACAAATATATTACTAGAATATTCAGCATAAAAAATGGCGACCATATTGGTCGCCAAAAAATTATACCACAAAAATCATCAAATTTAATTTTAAACGCTAAAACGCACAAACCTTCATCGGATTACTTAGTCGGTGACTGCGAGATACCTGCAGTTAAATTGAAGCGCATCGCCTCCTCAAACGACCAATCAACCATAATTAAATCATCCCGCTTAACTAAGCTCGTCACGCCCGCCATTTGATAGCTCAATTGGAACAACACAGGCACCCAATCGCCCTCTGGTAGCGCATCTAACAAGGGCTGTGGCGGCGTATCCGTCATAATAAAACCCACCACAAAACTGCCATTCGCCTGTTTCACTAACACTGTCTTTTGGCTTGTTGGCTTACCATCACGATTCATCAAAGAGGCGATATCACGGATACTGCCATAAACCGATTTAAATAATGGGAAACGCATCAACTGGCGCTCAAGCCAACCATAAAGCCACACAATCGGGCTGACCGAAAACAACAGGCCCACGGCAAAAACTAATGCCACCACCAGCATAAATCCCGCGCCGACAAAGTGTTGGTTAATCCCTACCAACTCTAAAATCACAATTCCCAAACCATCTAACGATACAAACAACGACCAAAATAGCCACAAACTCAAGGCCATAGGTAATAGATTCATTAAGCCGCGGGCTAAGGTTTTTTTCATCACACTCTCATTCAGTCATAGGGATACAGAAGGCATAAAATATTTACGCAAAAAACGCCACAAATGCTACCACAGAGTCACTTTTGCACCAGCACATGATGTAAGGTATCTGGCAGTAATAGTTTCAAGCATAGAGACAGCGTTCAAATTCAGAGCACGCTCTGAGCTATTCTAAGGAAAGTAAAATGCGCGTAACCCGCTTAGATCATTTGGTCTTAACCGTAAAAGACATCGCCGTCAGCGTCGAATTTTATCAAACCGTGCTCGGGATGAAAAAAGTGGTATTTGGCAATCAGCGTATTGCGTTAAGTTTTGGCGACCAAAAGATTAACCTGCACCAAGCGGGCGCAGAATTTGAACCTAAAGCCGCAGCAGCCACGCCCGGCAGTGCCGATCTGTGTTTTGTGGTCAGCCACAACATAGAAGAAGTGATCGCCCACTTAAACGCACTTCAGATTGAAATCATTGAAGGACCAGTGCTACGAACCGGTGCCACAGGCCGGATAAACTCTGTCTATATCCGCGACCCAGATTATAACCTGCTTGAGTTATC
The DNA here is from genome assembly GCF_025653905.1 of Shewanella sp. SM71. Lineage (NCBI taxonomy): Bacteria > Pseudomonadati > Pseudomonadota > Gammaproteobacteria > Alteromonadales > Shewanellaceae > Shewanella > Shewanella sp. SM71. Next base: position 8,030 of record NZ_JAKKRW010000007.1, on the reverse strand, counting down.
AGAATATCTACCCGCCTGCACTGGGTAAGCGAATTTTGGCAAAGGTAAGCGAAGTTAAGAAAGTGTAATCTGTCAGTTCTGCGAGCACGCAGCGAGCAGAACTGCAGTTGACGTTATACTGGTTCACTCCCATTTGAGATAACACTCTCGACAGTTGAGTGGCATTTATTGTCATTATTTCCCCAGTGACTCATGATCCTTTGAGCTAATAAGAGGTATCCCTATAGGCTCCACTAAAAAGCGAGTGATCAAAACAAGACGACTGGGTTTTGCAGTGTTAATTATCATTACTTCCCCAGTGACTCGCCGTAAACTCATCCTTGAGGGCTCTACTAAATCATATATGGACCCATCCGGTTTGCAAGACATTCGATATCAATTTTGAGAAGAGTTCATTGCACCCATATATTCGGCCTGTTATTGAGGGATTCCTCTGGCCCTGATGGATATTTGCTTCTACTGTCCTTATCATCCCTGCGGCTTCATCAGAGCCTATGTTTTCGTAAGGTTTTTAGTAGATCAGTCTGACTGTCTCATCATCAAATCAAGTGTCTTAGCAACTTGCTGGTTGGTTAATCGTTAACATAATAAGTACATTTGATGTTGTTACATAGCGAGCCGAAACTCTTCTTCACGTGCCGCGATAACCCATGACATTCTGGCGAGCTTATTCGCGACGGCCACACACGCACGATTGAAACCTCGGCGCTCCGCTAGCTGGATAGCCCAACAACTCAACTTATCCGACTTACTCCCACTGTGTCACAACACCGCTCTGGCGCCGTGGATGAATAGTGTACGTAAATAGGCGTTTCCCCGCTTACTTATCCCGAGGAGGTTATCTTTCCCGCCACTGCTGTGCTGCTTAGGTACTAAGCCACACCAAGCTGAAAAATGTCGGCCATTGCTAAAGTCTTTACCGTCACCCACTGCAGCATAAATCGCCGTAGCGGTGACAGGCCCAACACCAGGAATAGTTTGTAATCGCTGACAAATCACATTGTTATGAGTTTCGTTTAGTACTTGGGTGTCACAACTCTTAAGCCGTTTTTCAATGTCGATAACCTCATCATATAACTGATAAAAGATGGCTTTACCCTTGATGGTCAGCATATTGGCTTCATCGACCAAAATATCTGGTAACTGGGCTTTAAAAGCCGATTTACTTTTGGTAATGACAATACCGTATTCTGCTAACATGCCTCGCACTTGGTTGATTAAGGCTGTTGATTGTTTAGTTAATCGTTCGCGCATACGGTGGAGCAGTTGCACATCTTGCTGCTCGACGCTTTTGGGTTTTACAAACCGCATGTTGGGCCGCTGCGCAGCCTCCGCAATGGCTAGCGCATCGTTGTAGTCATTTTTATTACCTTGCCTAAAAGGAACCACATACTGCGGGGCAATTAACTTAACTACGTGCCCAAATTGCTCAAATTCTCTGGCCCAATAACTCGCGCCGCCACACGCCTCCATAACGATAAGGCAAGGCTCAATTTTCGCGACAAAGGGCAGCAAGTCTTTGCGTCTAAGCATTTTCTTTTTGATTAACTTGCCTGCTTTATCGACACCAACAGCATGAAAAACAGACTTTGCGATATCTAAACCGATTGTAGTAATCTTCATAGGTGGACCCGTCCTCTTTCTGATGAGTTTTAGCGACTACATCGTGGCCCATTGCGAGGCCGATTAAAAGTGGATGGGTCCATTCCATTATCCATGTTTTAGAAGGTCACTGGTGCAGCAATGACAATCTTAGGTAAGTTATCAATACCTATGTCTGCCCTAAAAAGCATTTGCCCCAAAGCTGGCTAGCATTCATTTAGTGAATTGAAAACTGACGAATGAATTGCCCTACAAAATATCATCTATTAACCCTGCTCTTAGCGCTTTATCTGATTATTTGATTGTTCAAAACTAGATAGGCATACAGTCGTATTAAAAACGAATGGATTTTGAGTGTTTCCAGGCTTATTCGTTTGCGTGTTTTTCCAGCCTTAAATTAACAAAGTCTATTAAAATCATTGAGATATGTTTTTGCCAAATTAGTTAATAGGTTTGGAAAACGCGCATGCGCGTTTTCAGGGTGGTGTATTTGATAGAAAGCTGATAAGTTCTTTGCAATACAAATAGTTAACAATGCGCGTTTTTACTGGTCTAATGAGGTAAACGCGCATGCGCACTAATAAAATGTTATATTTCTAAGGTGAGTTATGATCTTTCCCAAGTTTAAATACCATCCCGAACCGATAAAAACTGGGAGTATAGTAGAGAGTAAAAACTCATGTGATTGCTGCAAACATCAGCAGGGGTACGTTTACTCAGGTTCTATTTATAGTAAAAATAGACCAGACTCAATCTGTCCTTGGTGCATTGCCGATGGTGGTGCAGCTAAAATGTTCGGAATTGAGTTTATATCTTTGATGCCGGCAATTATCGATCCTAGCAATCCGCAAGAGATAGAATGTAGCGAAAGTGCTTTCGATGAATTGCTTCACCGAACTCCTGGGTTTTCAAGTTATCAAGAAATTGAATGGCCAAATCATTGTGGTGATTTCTGTGAATATCATGGAATAAGCACAGTGAAAGATATAAAGAATATTTCTGCTGAGCAAAAAGAACGATTATTCCAAACTAGCTATTTAGACGAGCGTGAGCTTACAGATATACAGAGAGGTAAAGACGACGAATTGCACTATTTTTTAAAGTTTTCCTGTCGTAATTGTGGCGAATCCTTGTTTCAATTTGATCCAGATTAAAAATATAACAATTCGCGTCATTTGCAGCCTTCGGCTGCTGGGACGCCGCTACGCGGCGCCCATGCGCTCAACGTTAGGTGTTTAAATGAAGCAATCCGAGTCTGACAAACTTCTGAGTAAGCTATTAAGGGAGTATTCAACTCGCTTTGGATGGAAATGTAGTCGTGGCTTTGTGTTTAAAAAAGAAAGAGAGTCGTTTTTCACTATTTTGGTTACAGGAATTCCAAAGGCGAAAAAGCTATCTTGGTCGATTAGCTTTAAACACTATGATTTCGATGATGTTTTCTGGGATGTAGTCAAGCTCCCAGAAAACAAAATGCAGCCCCTAAGTTTTCGAGCCCGTGGTGCTTGGGTTGCCCCAAGCATGGAAATTCAAAGTGGTTCTGCTTTTCTCAATGAGTGGGAAGAAGAAAAAATATCAGAGCAAATACGAAATATATTTGAAGAGCTAGACCCACTAAGTATTAAAGTTGCATCATCTATTAACACGTTCAGTAGTAATCTTGAAGTATTGGAAAATTACTACGCGCAATTAATGGGGAAATATCCAAATGCAGTAAGAACCATTTGGGTAGAACGGCTCTTAACAAGGTTGCTTGAATCCAACCTAAAAGAAGCCAAGGAGATTTCAGATGCAAGAATTGCGGAAGGCGACGAAGGTGGTTTCAGATGCAAGAATTGCGGAAGGCGACGAAGGTGGTTTCAATTACGCAGGCCGCTCCTTGTATAAGTTGGCAAATGAATATATTGAAACATTTAAAAACACCTAACCAGCGCATCCAAGTGACGCCCAAAAGCGGCTCACCTGATGCTTGTCGTTAGGCTGCACGCAAATAACCTGGAGACCTCATGAAGAACAACGTGCTTTTAGCTAGTGTGGCATTGGCGCTGGCAGCATGTGCAACCGGCACTGCACAAATGGTTCGTGGCCCTGCAACTGATACACCAGCTGCATTTCTCGTGCTGGACTCGGCTACAGGTGAGAGTCGACCCGTCAACCCAGACACGACCTGCGAGAGCCCGCTCGTGGATCCTCGTAGCGGCCGCAAGCTGATGATGGTGCGCTCAGAGAACGGCTTGGGGGACTACCAGCCTGATGAGCCAACCTACGGGCTGGCGACTACTGAGCTACTTCGCGTCAATTGCAGCACGGGCGTGTCCTTGGGGCGTGTGGCGCAGTAGTGCCGCCTAACAAGAGACTATGGCGTCAATAGCTAATTTATCGCTTTTGGCGCTTCCCATAGGGCACCGTCTCTCAACATCGAATTTAACGTCACCACCATCTTCCTAATACAGGCAATGATAGCCACTTTTTTAGGTTTCCCTGCGGCAACTAATCGCTGATAGGTGCTCTTAAAAACGGGGTTAGATTGTATGGCTGACATCATTGCCATATATAAAACCGTCCTTACTTGATGTCTTCCTCCTTGTATTTTTCGCATGCCTTTAAAGCGCCCGCTTTCTTTATTCATAGGTGCCACACCGACTAATGCGCTTGCTTCCTTGTTACTGATATAACCCAATTCTGGTAAGTTACTGATGATGGAAGCTGCGGCGATTTTACCTATGCCTTTCATACTCTGAAGAAGAGTATTTTATCGCTTGATAATCAGGGTTTGACTCAATGAGTTTAACGATTTTTATTTCAATCTTTTCAATCTGATTTTTGAACGCCGTTAAAATAGGTTTAATGGTCATTTCAAGTTCTTTTGGCAATATTTGAAGGCGGTTTTTTTCCATCGTCTGCATCACCAATAGTTGATTTCGTCTTGCGACTAAATCACTCATAGCACGCATTACATCAGGTTTTAACGTTGATAAGGTCGGCTTAATCGCTTCGCTGTAATGCGCTATAAGTTGCGCATCGAGCTTGTCAGTTTTTGCCCGTTGACCAATGGCACCTGCAAAACGTTTTATGTGTACAGGGTTGGCGATGACAAAAGGTAAGTTTGCCTCAGCGCAGGCCATAATGAAGGGCATTTCAAGACGACCTGTCGCTTCGATAACGATGCGCTCAGGAGTGTATTTTTTAATGGTTTTGACGGCCTCTTTAATCCCTTTTTCATCGTTCGATACAGTGAAATAGATATTGAGAGGGCGGATATGAATGTCGAGTTGAAACTTGCCAGTATCAACACCTACGTTAATGTTTTGATTAGAAGTTGTTTTCATAATAAGCTAACTCTTGCTTGCAAATGCGGGTTCGAGACCCAGTAGACTATTCGAGTATTTTGCTTGGAGTCCTTTGTCGCGTTCTTTCTTGTTATCGGTCTCTCAATAGAGGAGCCAGCGTTCAATCGAACTACGACAAGGAAAGCTTTAGTTGCAGCTAAAGCCTGGGTCTCACATTACCCGAAACTGGAAATTATTTGTAATCAGGTGAGTTTATTATCCATACAATTCGTTCAAGCCGAGACCGCTTCGCGGCTCGGCTGCATGGTGACGTGTACCACCCCGCCGTTCCGCGCAGCGGCCCGGCTTAACTCAGGCGTTAGCTGTCTGGCAGACTGAAAGTTATTGCTATTTATTGTATATACAAATATTATGTTTAATTTTTTTGAGTATATACAGATGAGCACAATAAATCGGCGTGGAAGGCCTCAGAAAGAGGATTCTGCGTGTGAAGTTATCTCTCCAATTCGAGTAACAGCTGAACAGAAATATATGTATAAACTTACAGCAAAAGAAGCTGGTATGAGTTTATCTGGCTGGTTGAAGTTCTTGGCTGATTCGGCCACCGAAATACAGGCTCCAAATCAAAAATGAAAGCTATAGATCTATTTAGTGGTCCTGGTGGCTTATCTCTAGGAATGAAAGAAGCAGGTATTATTCCTGAGTTTTGTGTTGAAAAAAATAAAGATGCTATTTCTACGTACTCATCACACAGTAAAGATTGTATTCACATTAACAAAGACATTAGAGAAATTGGTTTTTCAAACTATAGAAATAAAATTGATATAGTTTTTGGCGGGCCTCCGTGCCAACCATTTTCTACAGGTGGTTTGCAAAAAGCTCAATCTGACGAACGTAATATGATTCCTGAATTTATCCGTTGCATAGCTGAGGTTCAACCTCATGCCTTTGTTATGGAAAATGTTCCAGGATTAGTGATGAGCAAAACAAGACCATATTTTGACTCGGTTTTATGTCGGTTAAGTGAGCTTGGGTATAAATTGAACTGGTCTGTTTTACATGCTGGTGATTACGGAGTTCCTCAAAAAAGAAAGAGATTAATTATTTTAGGAAGTAAGGGCGATTTCTTGAAATTTCCATTTCCGAGTCACGGTGAATTGACGAACAATCCACACGAAAAATCAAGTAGCTATTTGTCAGCGAAAGAAATAGGTGAGTCAGCGAAAACTCCAGTGACATATGCAAAAAATCCTGATTTAAGGAAAAACCCTTATGCAGGTTTGGTTTATAACGGTGGAGGACGACCGATAGATCCTAATGGTCCATGTCACACAATACTTGCATCTTCGGGTGGATCAAAAACGCACTGGGTAGATACTGGGGGAGTTGTTGAAGAGTACCATCGTCATTTATCAAATGGTGGCGCTCCAAGGTCAGGAAAGGTAGAGGGCGCGCGCAGACTATCAGTAGAGGAATGCGCAATAATTCAAACGTTTCCTAAAGATTTAATTTTTCATGGAAGTAAGTCGTCCCAATATACACAGGTAGGTGATGCAGTTCCACCGATGCTAGCAAAGGCTATAGGTGAGGCTGTAATGTCACAGTTAAACAAGAACCCCAAATCTAACCATTTACTAGACTTGTTAGATTCAAACATTTCATCACAGAGCGAGCTATTTTAGTGAAAAGGAATTCTAGGAATATAAATGTAGAAAATGCAGTAAATTCAATAATTGAAGTCGTTGATGAGTTTATTGAAGGCGCAGAAATAAACGCTCTTCCTAAAAAGGAAGTTCGAGATGTTCTAGAGTCTCATTTTTTAAAGAATGGCGGTAGCGTTAAAGTAGCGAGTATATTTTTACTATCATACTCGCTGGAAGATGATGATTGGAATGCAACCTCAGTTCCTGTTGGAACTAGAGGTAAGTATGGCGATAAGTTGTTGGCAGCTGAACTTACGAATAGATATGTAACTTTCCATAATAATATTACTGCTTTTGGTGAAAACTTGGGCTGGAAAGGCAATGTATCAAACATCGATCTAACGAAAGATCCAAGATTTTCTGATTTTATTGGTTTTCTTTCATTAGGGCAAAAAGATAAAACGATCATATTCAAATATATATGTAATTTGCTGGCAGAATCTAGGGTTGTGCCTAAAGCTATGCCTAAACTACCAGCCAATCACCTTACATTTTCACGTGCAGTCTCGCTATTTACTGATTTGATTTCAATTCAATCGGAAGGACATATACAGCAATTCTTAGTTGCTGCCATACTCCAACACCATAGGTCTCGTTATGGCATAGAGATTGAAACGCATCACCCCCATGCCGCAGATAAGTTCGATAATACATATGGAGATATCGAAGAGTTTTTGGACGGCACACTAATTAATGCATATGAAGTTACGGTACGCCCAGATTGGAAGAATAGAATTCCTGATCTTCGCTCAAAAATGTTTGAGTCTGGGCTTCAAAAGTATGTCTTAATTGCTTCAAATGTTAATTCCGATGATGAATTATCTAACCCCAAACTTTTGGTGGATTTTACTGAAAAAGCAGGTTTTGATTTAGCTATTGTCGATCTCTCTGATTTCATTAAGGTCTTTTGTGCCGAGCTAAAAGCCGCAGAAATACGAGATGTCTTGAATACATGTTACGAGTTCCTATTAAATAGGAAGCTTTGTGGTCGTCATGATATTTCTAGTGCATATAGGCAGCAGGTAGATATTTGGATAGACAGCTAACAAGGCCATGCAATCTGACTTCGCAAACTGTCATGCTTTTTGTACCAAAAAGCTCGCCAGCTTGCTACGCAGTTGATGGCGGCGTTAAACACATAGAAATGTTAATCCGAAATTCACTAATTCGAGCTAAAAATCTAACACGATTTTGTCCGTGCGACCTGAGGTCGTATGAAGCGCTGTTCACAGCGATAAGAGTGAACCATCTGTATCACCAGATGACCCTAAGACTCTGAATAAAGCAGCGAGTCTGACAATGTAACGATATTTGGCTTTATGCCGAATGGGAACAGAATCGTGAGAGGACGTTCTTCCTGATAACCACAATCGGGTAAGTGCTAGGGTGTCAGTATGATGAACGTAAGTGAATCCATATAAGGTGCGTTATACGTGAA
>NZ_JAKKRW010000060.1:0-598 GCF_025653905.1 Shewanella sp. SM71 | reverse complement strand
ACCTTGATCGCTGTGATATATCACATTCTCAGGCTTACCCCTTAACTCAAATGCCATTTTCAAAGCTTTACAGGTCAGCTCACTATCTGGTGATAATGACAAAGCCCATCCAACAGGTTTGCGGGAAAATAAGTCTAAAACAACGGCTAGATAGGCCCAGCGATTACCGACCCAAACATACGTCACGTCGCCACACCACACTTGATCTGGTTGAGTTACTGCAAACTGTCGATTAAGCGTATTGGGGATTGCAACATGCTCTTGTGTCGCTTTCCGATAAGAATGCTTAGGCTGCTGACAGCTTAATAACCCAAGCTTTTTCATTAGATTACGGGCTCGATAACGACTGAGACCAATCCCTTTGTTAGTCACTAATTGAGCTATCGTTCGAGCACCGGCAGAGCCATGACTAATACGATGTGCGGCCTTCACTTCACTGCATAAAATAGTAAAGTCTGCATCAATATGTTCTTTTCTTTTTAGCCAATACTTATAGCTACTTCGATGCACTTTGAATGCATTACAAATTGTGAGAATAGAGTGGCTCTGCTTGAGTGCGCTGATTAGCATAAATTGTTCATCGAGTCTGACATCAAGA
>NZ_JAKKRW010000059.1:0-609 GCF_025653905.1 Shewanella sp. SM71 | reverse complement strand
ATCCGCCACCGATGGCGAACCGTTGCCCGTTACCGCTGGGGTTGTACTGCTGCCATTGCCAGCCGCGGGACCACGAGGATGAGCTGTCGCATCACTCGGCGCTGCATCTGGGGTTGTCCCCAAATTATGTCTAGATCCTTGGGTGTAATTGCTGCCCGTTTGCGCACCCTGACTCAGATTCACAGGTGTTGAACTACTCACCTCCCATTTACGGCCAGTGTATCCTTTTGCAGCATTCGCCTCAGGCACCACTGTCGCAGGGGTGTCTTCCGTAGGCACGCCATCCGTCTGTGACATTGAAGGTGTGTTTATGGTGTTCGCCGCAACAGGTGGACGAGCCGATGTACCCGCATTCGTCGGTGTACCCGCATTCGTCGGTGTACCCGCATTCGTCAGTGTGTCCGCGACGGCTGTCGGAACATCGGTTTGAGTACCATCATCAGTTATCGATGGCGAACCGTTGCCCGTTGCAGGAACAGGACCACGAGGATGAGCTATCGCTGAACTCGGCGCAGCATCTGGGGTTGTCCCCAAATTACGTCTAGGTCCTGGGGTGTAATTGCTGCCCGTTTGCGCACCCTGACTCAGATTCACAGGTGTTGAACTACT
>NZ_JAKKRW010000058.1:0-610 GCF_025653905.1 Shewanella sp. SM71 | reverse complement strand
GCATTGCCCGGTAGCTACGTTCGGAATCGATAACCGCTGAAAGCATCTAAGCGGGAAGCGAGCCCTAAGATGAGTCATCCCTAGGAATTTAATTCCTCTAAAGAGCCGTTCGAGACTAGGACGTTGATAGGCATGGTGTGTAAGCGTTGTGAGGCGTTGAGCTAACATGTACTAATGACTCGAGAGGCTTAACCATACAACCCAGATGGGTTTTACAAAGAAGCCTTAGACAGAATATCGACACTTGATAAAGTTAAAGACTCAACAGAAAATCAGCTTTCCGAATTATTATTAGCGTGAGCCAGAGATGGACACGGTAATAAACAGAATTTGCTTGGTGACAATAGCCTTGTGGAACCACCTGATCCCATCCCGAACTCAGAAGTGAAACGCAAACGCGCCGATGGTAGTGTGGGGTCTCCCCATGTGAGAGTAGGTCATCGCCAAGCGCCTAATTTAGGTTAACGTGTAGACGTTAAGCTAAAGGAGCGGTAGTTCAGTTGGTTAGAATACCGGCCTGTCACGCCGGGGGTCGCGGGTTCGAGTCCCGTCCGCTCCGCCAACATTAAGAGATAAGCCTCATCGAAAGATGAGGCTTTTTTCGTTATGG
>NZ_JAKKRW010000057.1:0-655 GCF_025653905.1 Shewanella sp. SM71 | reverse complement strand
GTGCCTGAGGCGAATGCTGCAAAAGGATACACTGGCCGTAAATGGGAGGTGAGTAGTTCAACACCTGTGAATCTGAGTCAGGGTGCGCAAACGGGCAGCAATTACACCCAAGGATCTAGACATAATTTGGGGACAACCCCAGATGCAGCGCCGAGTGATGCGACAGCTCATCCTCGTGGTCCCGCGGCTGGCAATGGCAGCAGTACAACCCCAGCGGTAACGGGCAACGGTTCGCCATCGGTGGCGGATGTAACAGATGATGGCACGCAAGCCGATGTTCCTACAAATACAGGTACACCGGCTCGTYCGCCTGTCGCGGCGAACACCACAAACACGCCTTCAATGTCACAGACGGATGGCGTGCCTACGGAAGACATCCCTGCGACAGTGGTGCCTGAGGCGAATGCTGCGCAAGGATACACTGGCCGTAAATGGGAGGTGAGTAGTTCAACACCTGTGAATCTGAGTCAGGGTGCGCAAACGGGCAGCAATTACACCCCAGGACCTAGACGTAATTTGGGGACAACCCCAGATGCTGCRCCGAGTTCAGCGATAGCTCATCCTCGTGGTCCTGTTCCTGCAACGGGCAACGGTTCGCCATCGATAACTGATGATGGTACTCAAACCGATGTTCCGACAGCCGTCGCGGACACAC
>NZ_JAKKRW010000056.1:0-657 GCF_025653905.1 Shewanella sp. SM71 | reverse complement strand
CGCAAGTTACTACGTCCTTCATCGCCTCTGACTGCCAAGGCATCCACCGTATACGCTTAGTCGCTTAACCATACAACCCAAATGAGTTTCACTCATCTGCGCCGCATTGCGACCAGCTTGGTTTTACTTGTCTCACTTCTGACCAAAGAAGTGGACGCGCCTTAGACGTAAACTATTCAATAAAGAATAATTTACTTTTGAATATTCAAGACACTTAATAAAGTGTTTGAGAACTCATGTTCAATGCTTTCGCATTAAACGTTTTGTAATTAATCACATGACAGACTCATGCAATTAAATACTATCAGCTTTCCAAATTGTTAAAGAACAACATCTACCTGCAAGAGGGATGTTTCGCTCTGACTTCTCCTGAGAGAAGCTAAACAAGCAATCTGTGTGAACACTCAGCAAACATTAAGTTAGTCGTATAGGTAAGGAGGTGATCCAGCCCCAGGTTCCCCTAGGGCTACCTTGTTACGACTTCACCCCAGTCATGAACCACAAAGTGGTGAGCGCCCCCCCGAAGGTTAAGCTACCCACTTCTTTTGCAGCCCACTCCCATGGTGTGACGGGCGGTGTGTACAAGGCCCGGGAACGTATTCACCGTGGCATTCTGATCCACGATTACTAGCGATTCCGACTTCATGGAGTCGAGTT
>NZ_JAKKRW010000055.1:0-662 GCF_025653905.1 Shewanella sp. SM71 | reverse complement strand
TATACGAAGTTGAGCAGCCACAAGAAATAACAAAACCGTTCTCATATGTTATTAATCAAATAATACATAGCTATACGTTTTTATTCGCTTTCAAGTCAAAAGATAATATCGAAGGGATTCTGTTCAACTCGGATCGCAGCAAGAAGAAGGAACTATATATGCTAAAAATCGCTGATTTTATCGAATTACTATCTCCAATAGCACAGTGCTACATCGGGAGAACAATCATGCAAAGAAACAGTGATGGCGGAATGGTCGTGGTTCATAGTGAGTAAACCATTAACAAGGCCAAGCACATCGCCCGCAAAAAACGCGGGCTGGACCTCGGTATCGCTCGGCCCGTGTTGGCGGCGTTACCTATAGAAATTTTTATCCGAAACAGACGCGTTAGAGTTAAGGCTTTAACACGGAAATGTCCGTGCGACCTGAGGTCGTATGAAGCGCTGTTCACAGCGATAAGAGTGAACCATCTGTATCACCAGATGACCCTAAGACTCTGAATAAAGCAGCGAGTCTGACAATGTAACGATATTTGGCTTTATGCCGAATGGGAACAGAATCGTGAGAGGACGTTCTTCCTGATAACCACAATCGGGTAAGTGCTAGGGTGTCAGTATGATGAACGTAAGTGAATCCATATAAGGTGCGTTATACGTGAAACA
>NZ_JAKKRW010000054.1:0-698 GCF_025653905.1 Shewanella sp. SM71 | reverse complement strand
TTGTTCAGCAATACATCGGCAGCCACATTAACATAAACGCCAGTGACACCATACTGGCGTAATTTCTTGCTAGCTTGTCATATCTTGTTGATATTGCTCGATAGTGCTTAATTCTTCCAAAAGCATTCTCCACTAAATGTCGATACCGATATAAGCACCAATCGACTCTTTCTTGAGGTGTATTCTTATAGCGGCGCCTTGGAATAACAGATTTCCCGCCTTTATTTGCGATAAGTTCACGAAAAGCATYGCTGTCATAACCTTTATCTGCAATGACGGTATCAACCTGCTTCAGGTGCTCAATTAAGCTGGGGGCGTGTGTAATATCGTGTTTTTGGCCTTCTGATAATTCGAAATAAATCGGTAATCCTCCGCTGTCGACGGCTAAGTGAATTTTGGTTGAATTACCGCCTCGACTTTTACCAATACTCTCATTACTTAGCGTCGCGGCACCTGCACTGTGCTGGTGAGCCCGCACTATCGAGCCATCAATAAAGACCCATTCTATATCAGCAAGGTTGGCTAAGGCCTTGAATAAATGTGCTAGAACGCCTTTCTTAGACCATAAATGAAACCGTCTAAAGACCGTGCTCCAATGACCGAACTCTTTAGGTAAATCTCGCCAAGGGATACCTGTTCTAAGGCGGTAAAGAATACCTTCGAATGTTTGTCTATGTTCAGGTTTGTCATAAACACGG
>NZ_JAKKRW010000053.1:0-701 GCF_025653905.1 Shewanella sp. SM71 | reverse complement strand
GCCGTTACCGACCGTGATGTCAGCGGGATCGTTCGCGCCGACAATGGTGATGGTCACGGTGTGGCTGGCGGTGCCATCGGCACTGGTGACCGTGATGTCACGGGTCAGGGTTTCACCYGCCTTGAGTGACTGCACGTCGCTGTGGCTGTTGTTTAAGGTGTAGGTCCAGTTACCGTCGGCATCAATGCTGAAGAAACCGTAGTTGCCATCGGCGACATTGGTTTGCACTTGGAATACCGCTTCGCCGTTGTCGACGTCGGTGACGGTTAAGGTGCCRGCCACCGTTTGTACTGTGCCTGGCARGGTGTCGGWATCGCCGTCTTCGGTGACGGTGCCRGCATCGCTGTCGCCGTTACCGACYGTGATGTCAGCGGGATCGTTCGCGCCGACAATGGTGATGGTCACGGTGTGGCTGGCGGTGCCATCGGCACTGGTGACCGTGATGTCACGGGTCAGGGTTTCACCCGCCTTGAGTGACTGCACGTCGCTGTGGCTGTTGTTTAAGGTGTAGGTCCAGTTACCGTCGGCATCAATGCTGAAGAAACCGTAGTTGCCATCGGCGACATTGGTTTGCACTTGGAAKACCGCTTCGCCGTTGTCGACGTCGGTGACGGTTAAGGTGCCGGCCACCGTTTGTACTGTGCCTGGCARGGTGTCGGTATCGCCGTCTTCGGTGACGGTGCCAGCATCGCTGTCGCCGT
>NZ_JAKKRW010000052.1:0-758 GCF_025653905.1 Shewanella sp. SM71 | reverse complement strand
TTCACGTATAACGCACCTTATATGGATTCACTTACGTTCATCATACTGACACCCTAGCACTTACCCGATTGTGGTTATCAGGAAGAACGTCCTCTCACGATTCTGTTCCCATTCGGCATAAAGCCAAATATCGTTACATTGTCAGACTCGCTGCTTTATTCAGAGTCTTAGGGTCATCTGGTGATACAGATGGTTCACTCTTATCGCTGTGAACAGCGCTTCATACGACCTCAGGTCGCACGGACAAAACCTTGTTAGATAATTGGCTCTTCTTAGCCAGATTCGGATTAGCTATTCTTTAGTAACGTCTTACCGATTTTCAAGTAATCCAATGGCATGGTTTGTAACAAAGATAAGGTTGTTTGCCCAGTACCAAAGTCATCGATAGCCATTAAAATCCCCAACTGGCGTAAGCTTTCAATACGCTGGCGCCACGTTAAACGCAATCCTAAAGCCCGAGTCAACCTTCATATCGGCAAAATCTTTTAATGCCCGCTCAAAAATATAGTTAGGGTCTGTTGATCTTTCGAGAGTAATTTTTAGACAGCATGGCAAGACGTTATAATTTGCTTCGCCAAAAGTAACCATAACCTCAAGCCATGCCAAGACTTATGCTAACCGATGCACGCTGGGAAAAGCTATTTCATTTAATGAAAAGCACAGGCCGTGTTTATGACAAACCTGAACATAGACAAACATTCGAAGGTATTCTTTACCGCCTTAGAACAGGTATCCCTTGGCGAGATTTACCTAAAGAG
>NZ_JAKKRW010000051.1:0-782 GCF_025653905.1 Shewanella sp. SM71 | reverse complement strand
GGAATCGCTAGTAATCGTGGATCAGAATGCCACGGTGAATACGTTCCCGGGCCTTGTACACACCGCCCGTCACACCATGGGAGTGGGCTGCAAAAGAAGTGGGTAGCTTAACCTTCGGGGGGGCGCTCACCACTTTGTGGTTCATGACTGGGGTGAAGTCGTAACAAGGTAGCCCTAGGGGAACCTGGGGCTGGATCACCTCCTTACCTATACGACTAACTTAATGTTTGTTGAGTGTTCACACAGATTGCTTGTTTATCTTCTCTTAGGAGAAGTCAGAGCTAAATGCGCCGCGAGCCGGTACGCATTGTTCTTTAACAATTTGGAAAGCTGATAGTATTTAATTGCATGAGTCTGTCATGTGATTAATTACAAAACGTTTAATGCGCAAGCATTGAACATGAGTTCTCAAACACTTTATTAAGTGTCTTGAATATTCAAAAGTAAATTATTCTTTATTGAATAGTTTACGTCTAAGGCGCGTCCACTTCTTTGGTCAGAAGTGAGACAAGTAAAACCAAGCTGGTCGCAATGCGGCGCAGRTGAGTGAAACTCATTTGGGTTGTATGGTTAAGCGACTAAGCGTATACGGTGGATGCCTTGGCAGTCAGAGGCGATGAAGGACGTAGTAACTTGCGAAAAGCGTTGGCGAGCTAGTAACAAGCATTTGAGCTAACGATGTCCGAATGGGGGAACCCAGCAGCATAAGCTGTTATCGCAACATGAATACATAGTGTTGCGAGGCGAACGAGGGGAACTGAAACATCTAAGTACCCTTAGGA